>DATIQP010000658.1:0-3825 GCA_035470765.1 Polyangiaceae bacterium
CGTCACGGTCACCGGGCACGGCGGGGCGACGAACAACTGCTCCGAGTTCTGCGATCACGCCCACGAGTTCACCGTCAACGCCGCGAAGTACACCAAGGACTTTCCGATGGCCGGCACGGATGACGGCTGCATCGCGCAACAAAAGAACGGCATGACGCCAAACCAGAGCGGAACGTGGTGGTTCGGGCGCGGAGGGTGGTGCCCCGGCCAGCAGGTGGACCCCTGGGTGACGGACGTGACGAAGGACGTGACGCCGGGTCAGCCGGTGACGATCTCGTATCGCGGCCTCTTCAACGGGAGCGATCCGCCCGACAACTCGGGGAACATCGACCTCACGTCGTGGCTCGTCGTGTACCACTGAGGCCGGCCGCCGGCGCTACGGCGTCACTCCCCATGTCCTCCGTTGCTCCCATCGTCACTGCGATCTCGGAGGCTCGCCGCTTCGTTCGCGGGGGGCGGCACGCTGCGCGCCGGCAACACCGCGGTGAACGTCGCCCCCTGCCCGACCCCGGGGCTCTCCGCGCGCAACGTCCCCCCGTGCGCCTGGACGAGCTGGTCCGCGATCGCGAGGCCGATCCCCAGCCCTCCGTGACGGCGCGTCATCGAGGAGTCGGCCTGCCGGAAAGGCTGGAACAACACCGGCAGCACCTCGGGCGCGATCCCCTCCCCGTCGTCCTCGACCGCGAGGATGATGGATCCGTCCTCGCGCCGCACGCGCAAGGTCACGTGCCCGCCGGCGTGCGTGAACTTGATCGCGTTGGAGAGCAGGTTCCACGCGATCTGCTGCAGGCGCGCGCCGTCCGCGACGATCCTGCCGACGTCGCTCGCGACGTCGATCGTGAGCGTCACTTGCTTGGCGTGAGCGGCTTCGCGCACGGCCAGGGCCGCGCCGCGGATGGGCTCGGCGACGTCCACCTCGCCGATCTCGAGCCGTAGCTTGCCGCTGAGGATGCGGCCGACGTCGAGCAGGTCCTCGATGATGCGCATCTCCGCGCGCGCGTTGCGCTCGATCGTCGCGAGCGCGCGCTGGACCTGGGGCTCGCTCGTCATGTCGCGCGCCAGGATGGACCAGCCGAGGATCGCGTTGAGCGGCGTCCGGAGCTCGTGCGACACGGTGGCGAGGAACTCGTCCTTCGCCGTGCTCGCGATCTCCGCCTCTCGGCGCGCGTCGTCGCGCTCGCGGATGCGCTCGCTGACCTCCTCGGCGCGGAGGCGTTCGCGCTGCCGGAAGAGGTCCACGAACGCCCTCACTCGCGCGCGGAGCACGTCCGGGTCGAAGGGCTTGGTGACGTAGTCCGCGGCGCCGGTGGCGTAGCCTTGCTTCGCGTTGAGCTCGTCGCGGTGGATCGCGGTGAGGAAGATGAGCGGCATCTCCGCGCCGGTGGGCAGCGCGCGGATCTTGCGGGCGAGCTCGAAGCCATCCATCCCCGGCATCTGCACGTCCACGAGGGCAACCGCGAACGTTTCGTGCTCCAGGAGCGAGAGCGCCTCGACTCCCGACCGCGCCTCGACGATCTGCACACCGAGCGGCTTGAGCACGGCGCCGAGCGCGACCAGGTTGGCGGGCGAGTCATCGACGAGGAGGACCTTGGGCGCTTCGGGGGACCACTGGACCACTTACGCTTTCTCCTTGAGCCAGTGGTAGAGCACCGCGAGCAGGTTGTCCGGGTCGACGGGCTTGGTGACGTAGGCCGACGCGCCGGCCGCGATCGCCTTCTCGCGGTCGCCCTGCATGGCCTTGGCGGTCAGCGAGATGATGGGGAGCTTCTGGTACCGCTCCATTCGCCGGATGGCCCGCGTCGCTTCGATCCCGTCCATCTCCGGCATCATCGTATCCATCAGCACGGCGTCGATGTGGTCGTCCTTCAGGACCTCGAGCGCCTTCCTGCCGTTCTCCGCGATGCGCACCACCATCCCGCGCGACTTCAAGACGCTCGAGATCGCGAAGACGTTGCGGCCGTCGTCGTCGACCAGGAGAATGGTCTTGCCCTGGAAGCTCGCGTCCTCGGGGAGCGGCGGCACGTCCAGCTCGGGGGAGGCCGCGGCGAGGTCGCCACGCGGCGCGTCCGGGCCGATGTAGCGGACCGGCAAGCGCAGCGTGAACGTGCTGCCCTCGCCCGGCGCGCTCTCCACGTCGATGGCGCCTCCGAGCAAGCGCGCCATCTCGCGGCTGATCGTCAGCCCGAGCCCGGTGCCTCCGTACTTTCGGCTCGTCGTCCCGTCGGCTTGCTGGAACGCCTCGAAGACCAGCTTGTGCTTCTCCTTCGGGATGCCGATGCCCGTGTCCTGCACCGCGAAGCGAACGATCTCCTCGTCGGTCATCTCGACGGTCAAGGTCACGCTCCCCTTCTCGGTGAACTTGAAGGCGTTCGAAAGGAGGTTCTTCAGGATCTGCTGCAGGCGGGTCGGGTCGCTGAACATCGTCTTGGGCACGGCGTCGGAGATGCGCACCGAGTACGCCAGGCCCTTCTGATCGGCGAGCGGGCGGAACGTGCGCTCCAGGTACTCGCGCAGATCTTCGACCGGGAAGGTCTGCGGATGGATGGGCATCTTGCCCGCCTCGACCTTCGACAGATCGAGGATCTCGTTGATGAGCTGCAAGAGGTCGTTGCCGGAGGAGTAGACCGTCTCGGCGAACTTCACCTGCTCGGCGGTGAGGTTACCGTCGCGGTTCTCCGCGAGCGTCTTGGACAGGATGAGAAGGCTGCTGAGCGGCGTCCGGAGCTCGTGCGACATGTTCGCCAGGAACTCGGACTTGTACTTGGAGATGAGCTGGAGCTGCTCGGCCTTCTCTTCCAGGCTCCGGCTCGCGAGCTCGACCTCCTGGTTCTTCACCTCGAGCAGCTTGGCTTTGTCGTTCAGCTCGGCGGCCTGCGCTCCGAGCTCCACGTTCGACTTCTTGAGTTGCTGCAGCAGCTCCTCGGTGCGCATGCTGGACGAGATCATGTTCAAGATGACGCCGACGCTCGCCATGAGCTGGTCGAGGAACGTGAGGTAGTTCGGGGAGAACGCGTGGAACGACGCGAGCTCGATGACCGCCTTCGTCTCGCCCTCGAAGAGCACGGGCAGGACGATCACCGTGCGCGGCGACGCTTCGCCCATGCCGGTCGCGATGGAGATGAACCCCTCGGGGACGTCGGCCAACAGGATGCGCTTCTTCTCGAACGCGCACTGGCCGATGAGCGTCTCCTTGAGCTTGTAGGAGGTCGCGAGGGTCTTGCGGCCGCCCTGGCCGTACGTCGCGATCAAGTGGAGCGACTCCTCCGGCTCCGCGTCCATCATGTAGAACGCGCCGTGCTGCGCGTCGACGAGCGGCGTGAGCTCGCTCATGATCAGCTGCGCCACCGAAGCGATGCTGCGCTGGCCCTGCATCATCCCGGAGAACTTCGCGAGGTTGGTCTTGAGCCAGTCCTGCTCCTGGTTCTTGTGGGTGGTGTCCTTCAGGTTGCCGATCATCTGGTTGATGTTGTCTTTGAGCGCGGCCACCTCGCCCTGCGCCTCGACGGTGATCGAGCGTGTGAGGTCGCCCTTGGCGACGGCAGTGGACACCTCGGCGATCGCGCGAACCTGCGAGGTGAGGTTCCCGGCGAGCTGGTTGACGTTGTCGGTCAGGTCGCGCCACGTGCCGCGGGCGCCCGGCACGTTGGCCTGGCCGCCGAGCTTGCCTTCGAAGCCGACCTCGCGGGCCACCGTCGTGACCTGATCGGCGAAGGTGCGGAGCGTGTCGGTCATGGCGTTGATGGTCTCGGCGAGCGCCGCGACCTCGCCCTTCGCCTCGATGGAGAACTTCTCCTCCAGGTCGCCGTTGGCGACCGCGGTCACGAC
>DATIQP010000659.1:0-1884 GCA_035470765.1 Polyangiaceae bacterium
CAAAATCGGGCTCAGGGACGCGACGATCCTCGAGAACAACATCGTGCAGACGGCGGGCTCGGCCGGCGAGTCGATCGCCTTCGGCATCGGCGTGACCATGCCGGCGATCATGATCCTCGGCTTCGATCTCGAGATCGCGCGTGTCGCGCTGGTGGCGGTGCTCGGCGGGCTGCTCGGCATCCTGATGATGATCCCCTTGCGGCGCGCGCTGATCGTCGACCAGCACGAGACGCTCAAGTACCCGGAAGGCACGGCGTGCGCCGAGGTGCTCAAGGCCGGCGCCTCGGACGAGTCGATCGCGGCGCACGAAGAGGGCCTGCGCGAGGCGGGTGAGGACGTCGCGAAGGTGGAGGGGCGCGAGAAGATGGGCGCCACCACCATCTTCGCCGGCTTCGGGATCGGCCTGCTCTACAAAGCGGCGATGGAGGCGTTCAAGGCGTGGAAGGACACGCCGGCGAAGTTGTTCGGCGCGCCGCTGCCCGGCGCCTCGATCTCCGCGGAGATTTCGCCCGAGCTTCTCGGCGTCGGCTACATCATCGGCCCACGCATCGCCTCGATCATGTGCGCCGGCGGCGTGCTCGCGTACTTGGTCCTCATCCCGATGATCAAGCTGTTCGGCGCCGGGCTGCCCGGTCCGCTCGCCCCGGGGCACGTGCCGATCGCGAACATGGGGCCCGACGAGATCCGCGGCGCCTACGTGCTCTACATCGGCGCGGGCGCGGTCGCGGCCGGCGGCATCATCAGCCTCGCGCGCTCGCTGCCGACCATCTGGCACGGCCTGCGCGGAGGCCTCGCCGACCTGCGCCGAGGGCGCGAGAAGAACGCCGCAAGGGCCGAGGCTCGCGTGCTCCGCACCGAGCACGACCTGCCGCTCAAGGTCGTCCTCTACGGCTCGCTCGGCATCGTCATCGCCATCGTCGTCGCTCGGCCGCTGCACATGAACGTCCTCGGCGCGGTGCTGATCGTCCTGTTCGGCTTCTTGTTCGTCACGGTCTCTTCGCGCCTCACCGGGGAGATCGGCTCATCGTCCAACCCGATCTCCGGGATGACCGTGGCGACGCTGCTGCTCACGTGCCTGGTCTTCCTGATGCTCGGGTGGACGGGCCCGCACTACTACGTCACGGCGCTGTCGGTCGGAGCGATCGTGTGCATCGCCGCGAGCAACGGCGGCACGACCTCGCAGGACCTCAAGACGGGCTTCTTGATCGGCGCGACGCCCCGCTCGCAGCAGATCGCGATCCTCGTCGGCGCGCTCGCCTCCGCGATCGCGCTCGGCCCCATCCTGCTGCGCCTCAACGAGGCCGCGACGGTCTACGTGCCTCGCACCGAGATCGTGGAGGGCCATCCCGCGGAGGCCTTCCCCGCCACGATGCACGTCGACCCGGCCACGCTCGGCGGCGCGCGCGAGAAGCTCTTGGGCCCTCAGGCCAAGGACGATCCGAACGAGTATCTCGTCTGGAACAACCAGGACGACAAGGCGGGCCCCGTCGGTCGCTACCTCGTCGACGAGGCCGGCACGCCCAAGTACCTCGTCGACCCCGGCATCAACGGCACCCACACGACGCGCCCCGACGGGTCGAAGGTCTCCAAGTTCGACGCGCCGAAGGCGACCCTGATGAGCTACATCATCAAGGGCATCCTCAACCGGCAGCTTCCATGGGGGCTGGTGCTGCTCGGCGTGATGATCTCGGTCGTGCTCGAGATGGCCGGCATCCCCTCGCTTGCGTTCGCGGTGGGCGTCTACCTTCCGCTCTCGTCGTCGACGCCGATCTTCGTCGGCGGCGCCGTGCGCTGGCTCGTCGACCGCTACACGCGCGCCAAGGCGACGGCCGGAGAGAAGAAGCCAACCGAAGAGGAGATCACCGCCGAGGGCGACAAGAGCCC
>DATIQP010000660.1:0-13023 GCA_035470765.1 Polyangiaceae bacterium
ACGGATGCGGCGCGGGCTGCTCTTCGGGATGACCCTCTTCTTCGCGTGCGGAGGCGCGCCGGTCTCCGAGCACCCCGTGCCGGTGCTCTCGACGTCGCCCGAAGCCGGCGCGGCCTTTGCCGAGCTTCGCGACGCCTTCGCCCACGAGCCGCACGACTCCGCGATGCAGCTCAAGTTCGAGCGCTTCCTCGCGCGCTACCCGAACGACGCGACCGTGCCGCTCGCTAGGCTCTACCTCGGCCACGTCGACCTCGATCACGGCGACGTCCGGTCCGCGCGCGACCAGCTCGCCGCGGTCGCCGAGCCGCCGGAGGGCAACGCGCACGACTTCTGGCTCGCGCTGCAGGCGCGCCTGTTGCGACGCGATGGCAAGGCCGACGAAGCGCTCACCATCATGCAACCGCTCCTCGGCACGGTGGTCGACGCGCCGCTGCGGGCGGCGCTGTTCCAGGAGGTGGCGCTCGCCTCGATCGACGCGCGCCACTCGTACGAGGCGGTGGCCTATCTCGACGGCTGGCTGCGCGTGGTGCCGCCGCACGACCACAAGGCGGCTCACGACCGAGCGGCGGCCGAGCTCGCTCGCATCGACCCGGGCGCGCTCGAGCAGGTCCTGTCCGCCATGAAGGGCGCCGACAGCGGCGGATACTCGAGCGAGCTCCAGAGGCTCGTCGCCGAGTCGCTGGCCAAGCACGCCATCGACGGGCAGGACACGCGCATGGCGCAGCGCCTCATCGACTCTCCGCTCGGCAACTACCTGACGGGCACGGCGATGGGCCAGGATCTCCGCGACCTCGCGACGAGCCTCCGCGGCGCCCACGCCGTCGCCTTCCGCACGATCGGCCTCGTCCTCCCGACGCAGACCGCCGAGCTGCGCGACGCAGCGGCCGATGCCGCGCGAGGCGCCGCGTTCGCGCTCGGTCTGCCGCGCGTCGCGAAGGACGACGACGGCACCCACCTCGTGACGCGAGCCGACCCCGGCGGAGGGCTCGAGGCCGCGCTCGAGGAGCTCGCGGGCTCCGGCGCCGGCGTCATCCTCGCGGGCTTCGACGAGGCATCCGCCGAGCAAGCCTGCCGCTGGTCGGAGCAGAACGGGCTCGCCGTGATCACGCTGGCCGCGCCCAAGACGCCGCCGCAACGGTTCTGCTTCGTCGCGGGCGAATCACGCGCGACGAGCATCCAGCTCTTGCTCGGCGAGATCGAGCGCCGCGAGGGCAAGCGCCGCGTGAAGGTCGCGACCATCGGCGGCGGCGCGGCTCGGGACGCCCTCGCGCAGGCCAAGTCCGCGTCGCTCGAGCTGCAGCCGCCGTTCCTCTGCGAGCCGCCATATTCGCGCTCACGCATGCCGCTCGACGACTGGCGCGATCAGAACGTCCGCGCCTTCTTGTTGTCGGCGCCGCCGGCCTGCGTCCGCACGATGCTCGGAGGCTTGCCGCACGGCTCGACCGTCGCGCTGTCGCTCGAGTCCATCTCCGGAAGCGACACCGGCGTGGGCAAGGGACCCGACGCGCTGCGCTTGTTCGCCGCGGGCGCCGGCGTCTTGCCGGTCGCCGACACCAAGAGCGCGAAAGATGCGCAGCTCGACGACTACGCGCAGAAGTTCGCCGCGAAGCCGAGCTACTGGACGGCGCTCGGGCACGACGGGGCGTTGCTCGGGCGCGCCGCCGAGGCCGACCTCCCCAACGACTCGACCGGCGTGCGGACCGAGGTGACGCACCGGCGCGACGTCGCCCGGGCGGGCTTGCTCTCGGCGAAGGCCGCCCTCTGGACGACCGAGGCCGTCGGCTTCGCCGCCGAGCACCGCCTCCCACGGGCGCTGCGCGTCGTGCCGATTGAGTAGCCGAGACGGAGACAAGGCCCTACATTTCTGGTGTGCGACGCCTTCTCGCCAGTGTCCTCTTGCTCGCGGCGTGCAACGACGCTCCGGATCTGCCCCCGTACCTGGGCGACAGTGACGGCAAGGCCCCGCCGCCTCCCGGCGGCAGCACGATCGGCGGAGGCGACGCCGGGAGCGACGCGGACGCGGCCGCGGGCGCGCCGACCACGCTCGCGAGCGCGAAGAACCCGAAGGGCCTCTTCCTGTCGGATACGTATGTGTATTATACAAACTACGCGTCGGGCGCCGCGGACGGGACCGTCTCGCGCGTCGGGGCCGACGGGAGCAACCCCGGGGACGTGACGACCGGCGTCACCGCGCCGTGGGCCGTCGTGGTCGAGTCCGGTTTCGTCACGTTCACGACGTCGCCCGGCGCCGGCACCGGCGGCGTCTTCGTGGTCGCCGAGTCGGGCGGGACGGCGACGCAGGTCCGGTCCGGCATCGTCGGCGCCGTGGGCCTGGCGCTCGACTCGGCCGGCAACGTCTTCTGGACGACCGAAACGGGCGGCGTCCAGGTCGAGCGCGCCCCGGTCGGCACCGCGGTGTTCACGAAGATCCTGGACTACGGCGGCGCCGTGTCGGCGGAAGCGCTGGCGGTGTCGGGCGTGGACGTCTTCGTCGCCACCGGCGGGAGCGGGGCCGCCGTCCTGGGCGGCCAGACGAGCGGCACCGGGAACCTCGCCCCGCTCGACACCCCGACCAACGCGACCTTCGGAGACGTCGCGGTCTCGTCCCTCACGGTCTACGCCTCGTTCGACGACGGGTCGCAGACGGGCGCCATCGTCTCGTTTCCGCGCGGGGGCGGCGCCATGACGAACCTGGTCACGGGCATCAGCCACCCGGGCCGGCTCGCGCTGGACGGCAGCAACCTCTACTTCACCGACCCGCAGGGCGGGGCGATCTGGGTCGTGGACGTCAACGCGCCCGCCGCTCCCACCCTCGTCGCGTCGGGGCTGAGCTCGCCTCTGCCCATCGCGGTCGGGGACGCCATTTACGTGGGCGCGAGCGACGCCATCGTGCGGATTCCGAAATAGCCCGGCCGGCGCTCCGGACCCCAAATCGGGGGAATAGTCACCAAGCTCGCGGGTTTTGGTCGCGCAAACCGCCGGGGTTCGGGCTCGCGGGTCGAGACGTTGACACGTAGGCCCCCCTGGCTAGGATGCGCCCTCCGCGCCGCCCGTGCTTTTTTTCAGCGGTGGCGCGGCGGCTCGAGCCGAGCGGCTGAGGAGAACCGATGGCAACCGACGTGATGATTGAAGCGAGCGACCTGACGAAGAACTACGGGTCGTTCCGCGCGCTCGACAAGGTGAGCTTCGAGGTGAAGCGCGGGGAGGTCGTAGGATTTCTCGGCCCCAACGGCGCCGGCAAGTCCACGACGATGCGCATCCTGACGTGCTTCATCGCACCCACGCAGGGCACCGCGCGCGTCAACGGCAGCGACGTCTTCGACAACCCGCTCGGCGTGCGCCGCAGCATCGGCTACCTCCCGCAGCGCGCCCCGCTCTACACCGAGATGAGCGTGCTCGAGTACCTGCGCTTCGCGTCGGACCTCCGCCAGCTCGACCCGGCGAAGTTCGTCTCGCGCGCCAAGGATGTCGTCGAGGTGTGCGGCATCGCGCAGGTGCTCGGCAAGGAGATCCGGCACCTGTCCCACGGCTATCGCCAGCGCGTCGGGCTCGCCCAGGCGCTGATCCACGACCCGCCGATCCTCATCCTCGACGAGCCCACGAGCGACCTCGACCCGAACGAGAAGGCGGAGTTCCTCGAGTACCTGAAGCGCATCGGCGCGGACCGCACCGTCCTGCTCTCGACGCACAACCTGGCCGAGGTGGAGGCCGCCTGCGCGCGCGCCATCATCGTGCGCAAGGGCCGCGTCGTCGCCGACGGCCCGCTCGACGAGATCCGCGCCCGCAGCGGCAAGGTCCGCTACGTCGTGTGGATCCAGGAGTCGTCGGGCGCGACGCCGTACCGCGGCAAGGGCGAGCCGCCCAAGCAGGGCGACGTCGAGTCGGCGCTTCGCGGGCTGACCGGCGTCAGCAACATCCAGGAGCTGCCGACCGACGAACGCGCCCACGCCTACTCGCTCTCCTCCGACACGAACGAGGACCTCCGTCCGGAGATCTTCGCCCTCATCGCCGCCAAGGGGTGGGTGCTCCTCGAGCTCCACCGCGACGCGCAGACCCTCGAAAGCGTCTTCCGGAGCCTCACGCTCGGCGACGAGCTGCGGAACCGCAAGCTCGGCCACGCCGACGAAGAGGCCGAAGAGGAGGAGGACGAAGAAGAGGAAGAAGAGGACGAAGAGGAAGAGGAAGAGCAGGACGAGGACGAGGAAGACGACGAAGAAGAGGAAGAGAAGGACTGAGCCATGGCCACCGAGAAAACCTCAGCTCCCGAGCTCGACGAAGAAGATCGCGACGAATCCGAGGACGAGGAGTCCGAAGAAGAGGAGCGCGACGAGGACGAGGAGCGCGATTCCGACGAAGACGAAGACGAAGACCGCGAATCGGACGCCGGTCGCGAGTCGGGAGCGGCCGCGAAGAAGGCTCAGGCCGTCGTGGTGACCCCGGCGGAGCCGGGCGGCTTCATGTCCTCGATGCGCAACGTCTGGACGATCGGCAAGCGCGAGCTGCGCGCCTACTTCGACTCGCTCGTGGCCTACGTGGTCATCGGCCTGTCGATGCTCGGCCTCGGCACGTACTTCTTCGGCTTCACGCTCTCGGGCGGCTTCTGGCAGATCGACCGCGCCACGATGGCGCGCATGTTCGACTTCGCCCCGGGCGCGCTCTGCCTCGTCATCCCTCTGGTGACGATGGGCACCCTCGCCGAGGAGCGCCGCTCCGGCACGATCGAGCTGCTCATCACGATGCCGGTCAAGGACAGCGAGGTCATCCTCGGCAAGTACATCGCCGCGCTCGGTCTCTGCACGATCCTGCTGCTCGCGACGCTCACCTACCCGGTCGCGATGTTCGTCTGGCCGTGGCACCTCGGCCCGCTCGACTGGGGTCCCGTGTGGACGGGGTACCTCGGGTTGTTCCTTTACTGCGGCGCCGGCGTGGCGATCGGGATGATGTTCTCGAGCTTCACCGAGAGCCAGATCATCTCGTTCTTCGTCACTGCGCTCGTCATGCTCGGGCTCTGGAGCCTCGGGCTGCTCGTCGAGACCTTCCCGGGCTGGGCGGGCGACACCTTCTCCTTCATCAGCTTCCAGTCGAGGTTCCAGCCGTTCGCGCGAGGCCTGATCGATTCGCGCGCGGTGGTCTACTTCGTCTCGGTGGCGGTCATCTGTTTGCTCGTCTCCTTCCGCGCTCTCGAGAGCCGGAAGTGGAAGTGAAGAGGCCCTGAATCATGGCGATGGAACGTAAACAAAAAGCCGCGACCGAGAGCCTCGTGCTCCTGGTCGTGATCGCGCTCATCTGTGTGGCGGTCAACGCGCTCGGCGCGTTCGGCCTCTACAAGCGCGCCGACATGACCAAGGTCGAGCGGTACACGCTGTCGCAAGGCAGCGGGCGCCTCCTCAAGTCGATGAAGCAAAAGCTCGTCATCGACGCGTACGTCACGCGCGGGCTGCCCAAGCTCGACGTCTACGTCCGCGACCTGCGCGACCTGCTCCAGGAGTACAAGAACGCCGGCGGCGGCAAGTTCGACTACAACCTGATCGAGGTCAAGGACGACGAGAAGAAGAAGGACGAAGCCGAGAAGGCGGGCCTGAAGGCCGTCCCCTTCGGCGAGGCCAGCGAGACCGACGAGAAGGTCGGCCTGACGCAAGGCTACATGGGCCTGGTCTTCAAGTACGGCGTCGAGAAGGACGTGATCCCGGTGCTGTCGCCCGACAACAACCAGGGTCTCGAGTTCTGGATCACGAACAAGATCCGCGAGCTTCGCGACAAGGGCGACAACATCAAGCACAAGGTCGGCGTCCTCACGGGCGACGACGAGATGAAGCTCAGCGAGGCGAACCTCGTCCCCACGCAGATGGGCAAGCCCTCCATGCAGGAGGTCATCGGGCGCAACTTCCCGTTCTATACGTTCGTCGACGTGGACCTGAAGGGCGGCGACGCCCCGGTCGACGACTCGCTCGACGGGCTCATCATCCTGCAGCCCGCCAAGGACATCCCCGAGAAGGCGCTGCGCCGCATCGACGAGTTCGTGATGAAGGGCAAGTCGCTCGCGGTGTTCGCCAGCTCGGTGAACGTCAAGGACCACGACGCGACGATGAACGCCAAGCTCGACGCCCACGGCCTCGACAAGCTGCTCGACGGCTACGGCATCGAGCTGCGCAAGGACGCCGTGCTCGACTTCGGCCGCAGCTTCCGCGTGACGATGCTCACGCAGGGCGGCCTCGCCAGCGTGCGCTTCCCGCAGCTGCTCAACGTCATCGACGACACCCGCTTCTCGGGCGACACGCAGCTCATCGACACGAGCTTCCCGCCGTTCTTCCGGATGGAGCAGGTGGTGATGCCGTTCGCCTCGTCGGTCTTGATCCACAAGGACAAGCAGCCCGGCGCGACGAAGATGGCGATCGTCGCGCGCTCGTCGCCCAAGTCGATCCGCAAGACGGAGGACACGGTCGATCTCGCGCCGTTCCAGTCGTGGCGGCCCAAGGGCGAGTGGCAGCAGTTCAACGTCGCCGCCTACGCCGAGGGCAAGCTCAAGAGCGCCTTCCCGGCCGGCGACAAGCAAGGCGTCGAGGCCGCGGCCGAGGTGGCCGAGGGCAAGAGCGCGCGCGTCTTCGTGCTCAGCTCGTCGCAGTTCACCGCGAACCCGTTCGCCCGCGCGGGCAACGGGCAGGAGATGCAGCAGTTCGGCATGAACATGCCGGTCGGCGGCGACGAGAAGCTCCAGCAGATCGCGGGCCCGTACGCGGACCTGCAGCGCGGCGCGGTGCCGCTGCTCTACGCGATCATGGTGACCAAGAACACGCTCGACTGGCTCACCGGCGACAGCGACCTGCTCGCGGCGTCGGCCAAGCTGCTCAGCGAGCCCGGCCTCGTCTACGGCGACATCAACGCGCCGAAGTTCAACGAGAACGACACCGACGAAGACATCAAGCGCCAGGAGAAGGAGATGCGCGACGCGCGCAAGAACACGCAGCGCAACATCGGCCTGTTCCTGACGCTCTTCGCACCGCTCGCCTTCGTCGCCTACGGCCTGCTTCGCTGGCGCATGCGCACCAACTCTCGCCTCAACGTGACGCTGGCCTAATCACTGCTGCACCTGGGAGAGACATAGAACATGGAACGCAACGCGAAGATCGGCGTCGGTCTCGTCGTGCTCGGGGTGCTCGGCGTCGGCGTCTGGTACCAGTACAAGAAGGACGCCGCGCTCGGCACCGTCTCGGCGTCGGCCGATCTGCCCGAGCTCAAGGTCGGTGACGACGTCGACAAGATCGACGTCACCAACGGCAACAAGGGAGAGGTCGTCCTCGAGAAGAAGGGCGACAAGTGGGAGCTGACCAAGCCCGTCAGCGCGCCGGCGAACGACCAGTTCGTCAAGACGCTGACCGACAGCCTCAAGGAGCTCAAGGTCGTCGACCGCGCCGCCCCCAAGGCCGACGACGAGGCGAAGAAGACCTTCGAGCTCACGCCCGACAAGGGCGTGCACGTCGTCGCCTTCAAGGGCGCCGACAAGAAGCTCGACGCGACCTTCGGCAAGTCGGGCGGCCTCGGCGACGCGATGATCCTCGACGGCAAGGACGAGGTCTATCTCGTCAAGGGCTACTCGAGCTGGACGTTCGCCAAGGAGGCCAAGGAGTGGCGCAACCGCGAGATCCTGAAGGTGGACGACGCGGCCGTGACGACCCTCGAGATCGCGAACAAGAACGGTGAATTCCTCTTCACCAAGGCCGACGGCGACGCCGGCAACGCCTGGAAGGGGACGATGAAGGGCAAGCCCATCCCGAGCTTCGACGCGTCGAAGGTCCCGGCGGCGCTCGGCGCCTTCAAGAACCTCTCGGCCGACGACTTCGCCGACGGCAAGACCCCCGCGGAGACGGGCATCACCTCGCCCGAGGCGACCGTCACCATCAAGATGAAGGACAACGCGACCTACGTGGTCAAGATCGGCAAGGAAGCCGAGAAGAACCACTACGCGCAGAAGAACGACGACATGCCGATCTTCACGCTGGGCACGCTCCCCTACGAGTGGGCGACCGCGCAGCTGAGCAAGTTCCAGATGCCGACCGACGCGGGTACGCCCGACGGCGGCAAGCCTGCCGGGGGCGCCAAGCCGCCTGCTGGCGGCAAGGACGCCGGCAAGAAGTAGCGGCAACGTCCATGCTAAGCTGAAGCATGGCCAGCGAGACGGCTGCGGAGCGCGCCGCACGAAGGCGCGCCACCTGGCGCGGCGGGGTCGTCCACAGCCACGAGGAGCTCGAGGCGCTGGACCTTTCGCAGTGGCTCGCCATGACCCCGCGCGAGCGGCTTCGCGAGATGTGGCCGCTGGTCGAGGATGCGCTCGCGCTGAAAGGGGAGCATGGACCTACACCCCGACTTCAGAGATCTGTTGGCGGCTCTCGCCCAAGAGGGCGTTAGCTACGTCGTCATCGGCGGGTACGCGGTGGGTCATCACGCGAAGCCGCGTGCGACGAAGGACCTCGACGTGCTCGTCTCCGGCACGACCGAGAACCTCGAGCGCCTCGCCCGCGCGCTCCTGCGCTTCGGCGCGCCGACGAGCGTCATCGAGCTCGCGCGTCACATGAGCGAGTCGGAGATTGTCTATCTCGGTACGGAGCCTGTACGCATCGACATCCTCCGTTCGGCGGATGGCATCGATGCCGACGCGGCCATCGCGCGGCATGAAACGGTGATCCTCGATGACCTGTCGGTGCCTGTCATCGGCCTCGAGGACCTGATCGTCAACAAGCGAGCTTCGGGGCGACCGCAGGACGTGGCCGACTTGGCGTTACTCGAGCGTGCGAAGGCGAAGTCGTGAAGGCAGGCGACTTGCCGAACGGCGACAGGTCCGGTTTCGCCGCGCTCTGGAACCGAATCCGCCCGGGCCTAATCCCGCGGTACCCCGGGTTGCCCGTGTTCTCCACGCTTCACGACGAAGGGCCCAGCGCACCTGCACTCATCATCACCGTGGAGGCGTCGTATGCCGTCCCCCGCATGGCGGGGCATGGCTTGCGAGGCCTCTCGGTCGTCAAGGTCAACCAACTGCCGACCGCGCTATTCGACGAGTTACGACGAGCGCCGCGCGTAGCCTTCTTTGGGCAGGTCGACTTTCCAGACATTCTCTTCTACGTCCGGCTGCTCGAGCTGTTCTCGAGCGAGGGAAAGCGCATCCAGTACCTCGGGACGGGCGATCGCCTCTTCGATGCGATCGGCATGGAGGTCGGCATCAGCGGCATAGCACCCGACTCGGAGGAGGAGTTTTGGGCGGTGCTCGACGCCCTCGAGTTGATCCCGGGGTTGGCCGAGGCCCTGGGCGAGCGGACGACGGGCCACTTGCGAAGCGGTCGTTTTCTCCCGGAGCCCCTCCCCTGGTGCTGGCACCACGATCGCGTGGCTCAGTACACCGCCGCGATCCAGCGCCTGATGGCTGAGCTAAGCTGACTCGGTGGCGGAGTCGGAGGCGGAGGCGGAGACCGGGGACGCATGACAGCCGGCCGGGGTGGCACTAGAACCGTGCCGCCATGGACCTCTTCGGCAAGCTCGCGTCCTACGACTACGGCGAAGTTCACCTCAAGCTCGACAAGGCCACGGGCCTCCGCGCCATCGTCGCCATCCACGACACGCGGCTCGGGCCCGCGCTCGGCGGCTGCCGCTTCATCCCGTACGACACCACCGAGGACGCCCTAGTCGACGCGCTGCGCCTCGCCCGCGGCATGACGTACAAGGCCGCGCTCGCGGGACTGGCCCACGGAGGCGGCAAGAGCGTCCTCATCCGGCCGCCGCAGCACTTCGACCGCGTGGCGCTCTTCCGCGCCTTCGGCAAGTTCATCGACGATCTGCGCGGCCACTACATCACCGCGGAGGACAGCGGGACCGGCCTCGAGGACATGGAGGTCATCCGCACCGTGACCCGGCACGTGACGGGGATCGATCCCTCGCACGGCGGCTCGGGCGACCCGTCGCCGTTCACCGCGCTCGGCGTGCGGCGCGGCATCGAGGCGGCGGTGAAGTTCAAGCTCGGAAAGGACTCGCTCGCGGGCATCCACGTGGCGGTGCAGGGCGTGGGCCACGTCGGCTACCACCTCTGCAAGGAGCTGCACGCCTCGGGTGCCAAGCTCACCGTCGCCGACGTGGACCTGCTCAAGGCTGAGCGCGCGCAGCGCGAGTTCGGCGCGCAGACCGTAGCCATCGACGCCATCGCGCACGTCCCGTGCGACGTGTTCGCGCCGTGCGCCCTCGGCGCGGGCCTCAACGACCAGACCATCCCGAACCTGCTCACGCCCATCGTCGCGGGCGCCGCCAACAACCAGCTCGCCGAGGCGCGCCACGGCGACGACCTGCACGCTCGAGGGATCCTCTACGCGCCCGACTACGCGATCAACGCCGGAGGTCTGGTGAACGTCGCCCAGGAGGTGAAGGGCTACGACGCCAAGGCCGCGCGCGACAAGACGCTGAAGATCTACGACACGATGATGGAGATCTTCGAGCGCAGCAAGAACCTGAGCGCGCCGACGTACAAGGTCGCCGACATGTTCGTCGAGGAGAAGCTCGCCGCCGCGGGGCGCTGAGCCTGGAGCTGGCGCGCTCCCTCGTCAGTGCCCGTGAGTCTCGCGCAGCGCGTTGCGCGGGCGGGGCTCGGGGTGCAGCTCCCGCTCGATCACGTCCAGCGGGGCGTCGCCGTAGCCCTGCCACGCCTGCGCGCGCAGCGTCGCTTGCGCGAGGCCTCGCCGCATCAGCCACTCGACGGCCAGCGCGTGCTCGAGGGCCATCACAGGCCGCGTCATCGCGAGCCGGAGCAGGCGCGCCTCGACGTCCGGCGCCATGAAGGCGAGCGGCTTCGGCGCCGCGAGGGGCAAGGCGCTGCGGTCGGCGCCGCGCGCGAGCACTACCGCCCACGCGCCCACCACCGTCGCGGTGTGCATCGCGACGAGCACGTCGAGCTCGTCGTCGGCGGTCTTTGCGGCGATGACGCGGCCGAGCAGCGCGCAGCGGAAGCTCCGCTCGCTGGGCGAAGCGAGCGCGCGCACCCGCGAGGGGATCGGCTGCGGCGGGTGGCACTCCGCGGGCTCGGCGACGAGCAAGCCGGCGGCCCGGGCGAACTCGTCATCGGTGACCTTCACCCCGACGAGCTGCCCGATCTCCTGATCGAGCGCCTTGGCCTGCGTGCCCAGCAGCGCGAGCAGCGTCTCGGCGGAGAGGCGCGAGCCCGAATCGGTGGCGAGCCGCTCCGCGACGGCGGGCCATCGATCGGGCCCGGTCACGCCGGTCTCCATGTTCTGCACGGCGAGGCGGAGCTTCACCAGCGCCGCCTGGCTCTTTGGCATCGCGTCGGTGACGATCCGCTCGAGCGGGTCGATGGCGTCATCGAGGTCGTCGCGCTCGACGAGCGTCAACGACTTGGGAGAGAGCGACTGCGCGATCTGCGCGAGGCGGCTCGAGAGCCACCCGTCGCGCTCCGCGAGCTCCTTCGGATCGGAGGCCGCATGCCAGGCCGAGGCGATGCCCCGCAGGAGCTGGCCGGCGGAGCGCGGCAGGTCGCGCTCGTCCTTGAGGCGGACCTTCTCCGACGCGAGCAACCGGCCCATGAGCTCGAGCTCCAGGCCGGGCTGCAGCGTTCCTTCCGGATCGGACGGCGGGATCCTCCAGCTCGCGAGCAGCTTGGCGGCGCCCTCGAGCGAGTGCGCGCGCACCTCGAACGACAGGACGTCGGTGCGGTTGCCCTCGACCGCGGCGGTCGTGTCCTCCGCGAGCAGCGCGCCCAGCGCCGCGCGCCGTAGCGCCTCCTCGCTGGGCGCCTTGCCGGTGCGCGCGGCGATGCGCGGATCGGCGGCGGCGAGCACCAGCAAGAAGCGGTCTTCGTCGGCGATGAAGCGATCGAGCTCCGCCCGGTCGGCCGGCGGTCGCGGGGGGTCGGCGAGGTGCGTCGCGGTGTTCGCGCCGCCGCACGCGGCGAGACCCGCACACAAGAGCAGCGTGGCGGCTCGCGGCGCCATCAGAAGCCCAGGGCCTTCACGACGAGCCGCTTCGGACGCATCCCGTCGAATTCTGCGTAGAAAATGCGCTGCCAGGGTCCGAGATCGAGGCGACCCTTGGTGATGGGCAGGGTCACCTCGTGGTGCACGAGCAGCGACTTGAGGTGCGCGTGACCGTTGTCCTCGCCGGTCGCGTGGTGCTCGTAGTCGATGGGCTCGCCGTCCTCGCCGCGCTCGGGCGCGAGGTGCTCCAGCCACTTCCAGATGTCACGGTGCAGGCCGCTCTCGTCGTCGTTGACGAAGACGCCGGCCGTGATGTGCATCGCGCTGACGAGGACCAGCCCCTCCTGGATGCCGCTCTTGTGGACGATCTCCTCCACCGTGGGCGTCAGATGGACGAGCTCGCGCCTCTCCTTGGTGTGGAACGTCAAGTACTCGGTGTGGGCCTTCATTGCCTCCCGGTTTGTAGCGTGAATGACCCGACTTTTCAGCGGCCTAAAGCCCAGCTACAACGATCCTCCTCATGCAGACCGTGGACAAGGCTCGAATCCTCCGAATGGCGACCAAGGCCGCCTCCCGCGCCACTCAGGCCGCCTGGCCGCTGGTGCAGAAGCTCAACCGCACGTTCGAGCGACCCTCGCCGCAGCCAGCGTGGGCGCCGCGCCCACTGCTCAAGCGCCGGGAGAAGACCTTCCCGCAGCTCGGATGGCCGCGCCAAACCGACTCGCTCTGCCCCAAGTGCGTCAAAGAGGTCCGCGCCGACATCCTCGACGGGGTCAAGGAGCTGAGCACGCTCATCGACGGCAAGCCCGGCGAGATCAAGGCCCTCATCACCGAGCAGGACGGCAAGCTCGTGATGATCAAGGAGTGCAAGAAGCACGGCCGCTTCGAGGACGTGATGAGCATCGATATGGCGTTCACGGATCGCATCGAGAAGCTCTACCCCGGCCGCGATTTCCTCGCCCCGCTCTCGAGCCTGCGCAACCACGGCACCTCGAGCGTCAAGTACGGGCGCGGCGGCGTGCTCACGGTCGATCTCACCAACCGCTGCAACATGATGTGCGAC
>DATIQP010000661.1:0-6279 GCA_035470765.1 Polyangiaceae bacterium
GCACACCAGCGACAGGTAGGCGTCCGTCGACAGCGAGCGATGCGGCGCGATCAGCAGCGCGACGACGACGACGCTCGCCACGGCGATCCATGCTCGCCGCCTCTCTGCCGCCATGAGCGCCAAGCTATCATGAAAGGAGGATGGCCCCTCCCCGGCGTGCTCGCCCTCCGCGGCTGCGCGCGCCGCCTCCCCACGATGTCGGCCCCGCGCTACCCGGCAAGCCGCTCGCCGCGCCCTGTCGCGAAGCGGAGGAAGCCCGGCCCGCGCGCGCAACGTGACGTGCGCCAACCTTCGGCGCCGCGACGAGACGACGAGTTGGAGACGGAGACGGAGACAGCTTAAACGCGAAGCGCCCACGTGCTCGTGCACGGGGCGCTTCGCTCGCGGGACGGTGGGAGGATGCCACCCCGCTCTGCTCTGGGATCAGGCGTTCTCTTCGAACTCCGCGTCGATGACCTGGCCTTCTTTCTTGCCGCCCTCGCCGCTGGGGGCTCCACCGCCGTCGCCGCCGGGAGGCGGGCCACCAGGACCGCCAGGACCGCCGGGGCCCGCGGCGCCGTACATCACGCTCGCCATGCGGTGGGCCTCCTTCTCGAGGCTGGCCATCACGCTCTGCACCTTCTCGTCGTCCTGCTTCTCGACGGCCTCGCGGCCCTCCTTGATCAGGTTCTCGAGGTTGGAGACGTCGGAGGCGGGCAGCTTCTCCTTGTGCTCGCTGAGCGTCTTTTCGAGCGTGTAGCAGAGGTTGTCGAGCTTGTTGCGGCGCTCGATCTGCTCGCGGCGCTCCTTGTCTTCCTTCTCGTGCTCGGCGGCCTCCTTCACCATCTTCTGGATCTCGCCCTCGTTGAGGCCGGTGTTCGCGGTGATGGTGATCTTCTGATCCTTGCCGGTCGCCGTGTCCTTCGCGTGAACGCTCAGGATGCCGTTGGCGTCGATGTCGAACGAGACCTCGATCTTCGGGACGCCGCGCGGGGCCGGCATGATGCCCTCGAGATGGAACTTGCCGAGCGTGCGGTTGTAGCGCGACTCGGTGCGCTCGCCCTGCAGCACGTGGATCTCCACGCTGGGCTGGCTGTCGGTCGCCGTCGAGAAGACTTCCTTCTTCTGCGCCGGGATGGTCGTGTTGCGCGGGATCATCACCGTCATCACGCCGCCGAGCGTCTCGACGCCGAGCGAGAGGGGCGTCACGTCGAGCAGGACCATGTCCTTCACGTCGCCGCTGAGCACGCCGGCCTGCACGGCCGCGCCGACCGCGACGACCTCGTCCGGGTTGACGCCCTGGTGCGGGTCCTTGCCGAAGAACTTCTTCACCGTCTCCTTGACGAGCGGGATGCGCATCGAGCCGCCGACGAGCACCACCTCGGCGATGTCCTTCGGGGACTTCTTCGCGTCCTGCATCGCCTTCTTGACGGGCTCCATCGTCCGCTCGACGAGCGGAGCCATCATCTGCTCGAGCTTGCTGCGCGACAGGCGCATGTCGAGGTGCACGGGGCCGCCGGGGCCCACCGTGATGAACGGCAGGTTGATGGTCGTCTCCTGCACGCTGGAGAGCTCGATCTTCGCCTTCTCCGCGGCCTCCTTGAGGCGCTGCAGGGCCATCTTGTCCTTGCCCAGATCGATGCCCTGCGACTTCTTGAACTCGGCCACCATCCAGTCGATGATCAGGTTGTCGATGTCGTCGCCGCCGAGGTGCGTGTCGCCGTTGGTCGAGATGACCTGCACCATGCTGTCGCCGACCTCGAGGACCGAGATGTCGAACGTGCCGCCGCCGAAGTCGTAGACGGCGATGATCTCGTCCTTCTTCTTGTCGAGGCCGTAGGCGAGCGCCGCGGCCGTCGGCTCGTTGACGATGCGCTTGACGTCGAGGCCGGCGATGCGGCCCGCGTCGCGGGTGGCCTGGCGCTGGCTGTCGTTGAAGTACGCCGGCACCGTGATGACCGCCTCGGTCACCTTCTCGCCGAGGTAGTCCTCCGCGGCCTTCTTGAGCTTCTGCAGCACCTTCGCGCTGACCTCCTGCGGGCTCACCTGCTTGCCGCGCACGTCGAACGCGACGTCGCCGTTGCTCGCCCGCACGACCTTGTACGGTACGCGCTTCGTCTCTTCCGCCGTCTCCTCGAAGCGGTGTCCGATGAAGCGCTTCGCCGAGAAGATGGTGTTCTCCGGGTTCGTCACGGCCTGCCGCTTGGCGATCTGCCCGACGAGGACCTCGCCCTTCTCGTCCCACGCGACGACGCTCGGGGTCAGCCGCGAACCCTCCTCGTTGACGATGACCTTGGGCTCGCGTCCCTCCATGATGGCGACGACGCTGTTGGTCGTACCCAGGTCGATGCCGATGATCTTGCCCATTGTGTCCTTGCCTTCTGTAGCCTTCTCGTCGCGGAGAGCGCCGGATCGAAGCTCCTGCGCATCCACCCGCGAGGCCAACCTAATCACCTGCCCCAGCACGTCAACTGGTTCGGCACGATTCGTGGCAGAGTCGTTGGTAGCCCTGGTTTCTGCGTATTTTGTCGATCGCGTGCGGGTGACCTTGCGAGTGTCGGAGACGGTTGGTAGGGTGCGATGGGGCCGGAGAAGGCCCCACTTGTCATGGCAAGGCAGAAGGACGACCTGCCGGCCCCTCCGGAGCTACCCTCGTTCCGAGTCGAGCCGAGCGAAGACGATTTGGATCACCGCAAGCGTTCCGCAATGGAGCGCCATGCCGGGACGGGTCTCGTCCGCCACGACGCCTTTCTGGACGAGGCATCCATCGACCCGGACGCCGCCAAGGTCGTGCGTCGGCTCGAGCGTAACGGCTTTCAGGCCTACCTCGTCGGCGGCTGCATCCGCGATCTGCTCCTCGGCGGCCGCCCCAAGGACTTCGACGTCGCCACGAGCGCTCGGCCCGAGGACGTCCGCGCCCTGTTCCGCAACTGCCGCGTCATCGGCCGCCGCTTCCGCCTGGCGCACGTGCTGTTCGGCCAGGGCAAGGTCATCGAGGTTGCGACCTTCCGAAAGAGCCCGCAAGAGCTCGAGGTCGAGGAAGACCTGCTCATCCGTAACGACAACGTCTTCGGCGAGGCGCACGAGGACGCGCTGCGGCGCGACTTCACCATCAACGCCTTGTTCTACGATCTCGATCGGCGGCAGGTCCTCGACTGGTGCGGCGGCATGGAAGACATCGCCAAGCGCACGATCCGCACCATCGGCGAGCCGTCGGTGCGCTTCCGCGAGGACCCGGTGCGCATCCTTCGCGCGGTGAAGTTCGCCGCCCGCCTCGACCTCGGCATCGAGCCCGCCGTCTACGACGCGATGATCTCGCACCGCGAGGACCTCGCGCGCGCCGCGCGGCCGCGCGTCTTCGAGGAGATCCTGCGGTTCATGCGGCAGGGCGCCGCCCACCGCTCGGTGTGGATCCTCTGGGAGGCGGGCCTGCTGGTCATCCTGCTGCCCGAGCTCGCCGCCTTCCTCGACGACGAAGAGTCGCACCCCGAGCGCGTCGCGCGCTTCTGGCAACAGCTCGACGCCGTCGACCGCTACACGCGCTCGCACGGCCCGGCTTCCATCGACGACGCCGTCCTGCTCACGATCCTCTTCTACGAGCCGCTCGAGGAGGCCATCGCCAACACACGCGACCGCATCCGCGCCGTCGGCGACTTCCTCGATCCGGTGGCCGAGCACATCGCCCTGCCGCGCCGCCTCGCGGACAGCATGCGCCGCATCATGGCCATCCTCCCGAAGCTGCGCGCCGGGCGCGTCGTGCGGGCTCGTCAGGGCGAGATCATCACCCTCGCCACGCGCGTGCTGGAGCTGGCCGGGGCGAAGCGCTGACGCTTCAGCGCTTCAGTGCGTCGGCTTGGGGTGAGGGGCGTTCGCCTTCATCACATCGCCGCAGCGCCGGCTCTCCCACTCGGTGACCACGCCGTCCGCTTCCGCGTTCGAAGCGCAGTCCTTCACCGCGAGGACGAACTTGTTCACGTCGCCCTGCGTGACGCCGCCCTTGCCGACCAGCTTGCGGATCGTATCCATCATGAACGTGACGTACTGCTCGTAGCGCGCGGCCGTCGCGGGGAAGCGGAGCGGCGTCAGGTTGTGGTGGTGGGTGGTCGCGGCGGACGAGTCGCTCGGGTTGATGGGCTGCGGTCGCTGCTGCGCCGTGGCGCTCACCGAGGCCGTCGAGAGCGCCGCCACGAGCAGCGCGACCCGCACCTTCACGGGAACCTCGTCAAGCTCGCGGGCGACTTGTCGGCCACGCCGAGCGAGCCGACGACGGCCATGGTGTGGTTGCCGTCGCGGCGGACCGACACGACCGCCTGCTCGCCGGTCTCGGCGCGGGTGAACCACCGCCCGTCGTTGCCGTCGCCGTACTTCGCGTCCGGCGAGCGGATGATCAGCCAGCCGCTCTTGCCCATCTGGTCCTTGTAGTCGTCGAGGACCTCTTGCGGCGACGAGGTCGACTCGTACACGCGCGCCGCGTAGGGCGTCTTGACGGCTTCCGCGGTGAAGCGCCGCGTGGAGTTGATCGGGCGGGGGAGCGTCGCGAAGTCGGAGCCGACGGAATCCTGGCCCGGCGTCCCGATGATCGCGTGGATGTTGAAGCTGCCCTCGGTCCACATGGTCTGCACGAGCGTGCCTGCCTGGGCCATGTCCTGCTTCGTCACCTTGGTGCGATTCTGGACGTGGACGTAGCGCACGTCGCCGAGGTCGTGCAGATCGCCCGACTTCTCGAACGACTGCAGGGCGACGAAGAAGTCCTTCGGGCCGTTGTCGCCGGTGAAGCACATCACCATCCCGTCGCCGACCTTCGGATCTTCCTTCCGCAGGACGCCGAAGCGGCTCAGGCCCTTGGCCTGCTCCTCCGGGATGCCCTGGCCCTTGATGTCGCCCAGGCTCTTCCACTGGATGGCGTCGAACGCGCGGGAGTTGTTGCAGTGCGCCTCGAAGCGATCGAGCACGGTCTTCATCGCGTCGTCGGTCGTCGTCGTCGAGAAGTACACCGTCTGTCCGTTGAGCCGGAACTCGTTGGCGCCCTGCACCAGATCGCTCAGGTCCGACAGCTTCCGCCCGAGCTCCATACCCTGGCTCTCCGCGTCCGCGACCGCGCTACGGATCGAAAGCGCGCCCAACCCCGCCGAGACCGCCAGACCGTAGGCCAGGACGCGAATGCTGCCGAACAGCTTCTTTCGCGGGACCTTGGTGAACAGATACAGATTGAAGAGCATCGTGCACCTGCCTACGGGTTGACCTGGCTGATGATGTTTCCGGCCTCCGAGATGAGGTTCATCCCCTGCGGAGGCGGCTCGTTGCAGACAGCCCAGGTCTCCGTGGTGATCGTCTTCGGAACGCCGTAGTTGAACTTGTAGGTGGGCTCGTAGTCCCAGGTGAGCTGCGCCTTGCCGTGGCCGATGAACATCTTCGACTCGGCGGAGGAGCGGCCCGGAGCCTGCGCGGCTTGCGCCTGCGACGACTGCGGCGGGGTGTCGAACTGGTTCGAGGCGGGCTCGGACTGATCACCGGACCCGTTCGAGCAGGCGCTCGATACGTACGACCAGCCGTTGAAGCGCGCCGCCATGAAGGTCTTGTACTTGGTCTGGTAGATGCCGCCGAGGTAGACGGTCAGCATCATCATCATCGCGAAGATCGGAGCGAGGATGCCGCCCTCGACCATCGCCACGCCCCGAGAAAACCTTCGCCGCTGACTGTTCCATCGCTGCTTCATGGTTCCTCTCGTCAGTGGATGGTTTCGGGGAGGGACGACGCGGGGTTGATCGCGCCGCCGACGGTGTCACCGGCCCAGGTCTTGAGCGACCCGTAGGCGCCGCTGATCAGGCTGTTGCCGAGGAAGGTCGAGAACTGCTGGCCGATGCTCTGGAAGGCCGCGCCCTCGCCGCCTCCGCCCTCGAGCCACTGGATGGCTTTCTGATCGAAGCCGCCGTTGAGCGAGCCGCCCCAGAGGTAGCCGAAGAGGTCCTGCGTCCACGACAGGCCGTGGAGGCGGCGCAGGCGGGCGCGCCAGTTCATGTTGTACGAGGCGATGTTGCCGTCGTTGTTGCCGCCGTTGCACTCCTTGTCCGACCACTTCTTGTCGCAGTCGTAATAGAACTCCGACTGCGCCATGTAGAGCGTGAACTGGACCTCGGAGTCCTGCGGGATGATCGAGCTCCACGTCGACGAGCCCTGCTTGGAGTCCATCCCGGCGACGGCGACCTTCTTCTCGGATTGCTCCACGCGGTTGCCGCCGTAGACGAAGCTCCACACCTGGAACCAGTCGCCGCCGTTGCCCGCGTAGCCGACGAGCGTGTG
>DATIQP010000662.1:0-4703 GCA_035470765.1 Polyangiaceae bacterium
CCTCGGACGGCTCGCCGGCCGCGGCGCGCCACGGCTGGTGCACGCGGGGAGCGACGAGCGCGGGCCGTTCGTCGTGATGCAGCGCGTCGGCATGGGGACACTGCGCTCGCTGGCCCGCGATCGCCTGGCCACGGCGGCGCGCGCGGCGTTCGCGGCGCTCCAGATGGTGCACGAGGCCGCCGACGAGACGGGTCCGCTCGGCCTCGTCCACGCCGACCTGAGCCCGAGCAACGTCCTATTTTCGCCTGCTTTCGACCAAGCGTGGATCATCGACTTCGGCCTGGCCCGCGGCCGCGAGTGGCCAGCCCCGGCGGGAGGGGCGTTCGCAGGGACGATCGCCTTCGCGGCTCCGGAGCTCGCCCGCGGCGAGGCGGCCGACGCGCGGGCGGACCTTTTCGCGCTGAGCGCGGCGCTCGTGTCCGCCGCCCTCGGCCGCGAGCCCCGACCGCGGGGCGAGCTCGGCCTCGCCGCGCAGCTCGCGCGCGCGGGCGAGCAGCCGCTCGACGAGTTCGCGCGCGCCGCGCCCATCCCCGCGCTCGCCGCATGCCTCGCCTTCGACCCGGGGCAAAGGCCCCCTTCGGCGCGCGCCGTTCTCGACGCCCTCGCGACGTGGTAGACGCGAGCGCGATGCCCTCCATCGACACGCTCTGCATTCACGCGGGACAAGAGCCCGATCCCTCCTCCGGCGCCGTGATGACCCCGATCGTGCTCTCGAGCACGTTCTGGCAGGATGGCCCCGGCCAGCACAAAGGCTACGACTACTCGCGCGCGGGCAACCCCACGCGCACCGCCCTCGAAGGGTGCCTGGCCGCGCTCGAGGGGGCCAAGCACGCCATCACGTTCGGCAGCGGCTGCGCCGCGACGACCACCATCCTGCTGAGCCTCAAGGCCGGCGACCACGTGCTGGTCGGCGACGACGTCTACGGCGGCACGTTCCGCATCTTCGACAAGGTGATGAAGGACTTCGGCATCGAGGCGACGTTCCTCGACATGACGGATCCGGCGAAGGTCCGCGAGGCGCTGCGCAAGAACACGCGCCTGGTGTGGATGGAGACGCCGAGCAACCCGATGCTCAAGATCTTCGACATCGCCGCCATCGCCGAGGTCGCGCGCAAGGCCGGCGTGCCGCTCTGCGTGGACAACACCTTCGCGACGCCCGTGCTCCAGCGCCCGCTCGATCTCGGCGCGACGATGGTCGTGCACTCGATGACGAAGTACCTCAACGGCCACTCGGACGTGGTCGCCGGCGCCGTGATGACGAGCGACGACGCCCTCGCCGAGCGCCTGCACTTCCTGCAGAAGGCGGCGGGCGCGGTGCCGAGCCCGTTCGATTGCTACCTGGTGCTGCGCGGGCTCAAGACGCTCGCGGTGCGCGTCGAGAGGCACGTGCAGAATGCAACCAAGCTCGCGAGCTTCCTCGCGGGCCACGCCCAGGTCGCGAAGGTGATGTTCCCGGGCCTCGACAGCCACCCCGGCCACGCCCTCGCGCAGAAGCAGATGAAGGGTCCCGGCGGGATGATCAGCTTCGAGCTGCGCGGGGGCCTCGAGCACTCCAAGGCCTTCCTCAAGGCGCTGCGGCTCTTCGCATGCGCCGAGAGCCTCGGGGGCGTCGAGTCGCTGGCCGAGCACCCGGCGATCATGACCCATGCCAGCTTACCGGCGGAGGCGCGGCGCGCCCTGGGCATCGGAGACGGGCTGGTGCGGCTCTCGGTGGGGATCGAGGATTCTGGCGATTTGCAGGCCGATCTGGAAGCCGGCTTCGCGGCCGCCAGGGCCGTCCGCTGATCCACCCTTTCCGCCCCCGGTGGGCCGAAAACATCGCAAAGCCCAAACGCTCGCGCTATCCTGCCGCCATGGGTTTCGGCAAGGTCATGCTTTTTTTGAGTGCTTCTTCTGGCGCCGTCGTCATCGCGTGCTCGGGTCCGCCGCCTGCCGTCCAGGCCGGCGTGACCTCGGTCATCCAGGGCGGCTCACAGGCTCCAGCGCAATTCTGTCAGCGCAGCGGTGAGTTCATCGACGTGCCGCTCGCCGGGGCCGATCCCAACACCCTCGTCGTGCCGACCGGGACGCAGGGGGTGACGCTCAACTGCCAGGTCGTCCCCTCGGGCAACGGCTACAACGTCACCGTCTCCGCGCAGGTGAGCACGGGCATTCAGCCCGGCACGGTCACGTTCACGGGCTTCTTCACGCCGCGCGTCCGCGACGCGAACGGCAACCCCACGAGCGACACGACGCAGATCCCGAACATCCGCGGCATCTTCCAGGACAACACGGGCGTCACCCTGTTCCAGAAGGACTGCTACGCCCAGTACACGACGGCCGACCCCGCGCTGCTCTCGGGCAACCCCCTGCCTCGCGAAGCCGACGTCTTCGCCGACAACTCGGGCGGCCGCATCTGGGCGAGCGTGTTCTGCCCGAACGCCGTCAACCAGAACACCAGCAACCAGATCACGAAGGCTTGCCAGGGCACCGCCACCTTCCGCTTCGAGAACTGCGCGTCCCATTAGCGAGCCCAGCCTCGTGGGCAGGCGTCTGCGGCTGCTTCTGATCGCGAACGTCGCGCTCTGGGCGGCCATCGCGGCGGGCCTCGCGCGCAGCCGCGTGCAGCTCGACGCGCTCGGCTGGGACCTCGGAGTGCTCCGCGACGCGAGCCGCCTCTGGCTGGCTCACCGGCCGCTGTACGACGTGGGCGAACAGACGCGGATGCACCTCGCGCAGTTCGGCCACGGCTTCGCCGTCCCGTACCCGTTCGCCTACCCTCCGATCGTGGCCATGGAGATGGCTCCGCTGGCGTGGGTGCCACATCCGCTCGCGTTCGCGATCGTGGCGCTCGCGAGCGCCCTCGCGCTCGCGTGGGCGGCGTGGCGGACGGCCGGCGACGCTCGCGCCGCGCTCTGGGTGACGGTCTCGTATCCGGCCGTCTACGCGCTGCTCGCGGGGCAGCTCGTGTTCGTCGCGCTCGCGCTGTTCGCCGCGAGCTACGGGTTGCTTCGTGGCGCGCGGCCGCTCGCCGCGGGGCTCGTCGCTTCGCTGCTCGCGTACAAGCCTCAGCTGCTCGTGGCGCTGCCGGTCGCGTTTCTGATCCTGCCGCGCGGGCGGCGCGCTCTCGCCGGCCTCGCCGCCGGGGTCGCCGCGCAGGTCGGCGTCTGCTTCGCGTTCGCGCCGCGGGCCACCCTCGACTTTCCGCGCGCCGTGTCGGCCATGGCCGCCTATACGGACACGCACTTCCGCGTGTCGCTCGCCTTCACGTGGCGAGGCTTCTTCGCCGCGCTGCTCGGGCAGCATCGCGCGGCGGCGACCGCGCTCGCGGCGATCGCGGTGGGTGCGTCGGGGGCCGTCGCCGTCGCGGCGATGTACGCGCGGCGACGCGACGAGGCCGCCACGTTCGCCATCGCCGTGTTCGCGACGCTCGCGTGCGCCTGGCACTGCGCTCCCTACGACTGGGTGCTGCTCGCGATCCCTGCGTGGCTGCTGCTCCCGCGGCTCGAGCTCTCCGCGCGGGCGACGCGCACGCTGGTCGCGCTGCTCGCCGCCACCTGGGTGATCGTCCCCATCGTGGACGCGCAGCAGAGCGCCTGGGGCGCGGGCCTCCACCCGGCGGTGCTCCTGCTCGCCGCGAGCGCGGTGTGGCTCGTGCGCGCCGCGCCGGCGTCCACGGAGAACGCGTGACGGCGCCGCACAGGCGCTTCTTGCCCTTGCTCGCCCTCGCGAGCGTGGCGCCGTGGGTCGCGGTGGGCCTCGGCGTCGCGCGCGGCAAGGCACCGCCGGGCTGGCTCGGGTGGGACCTGGCGAGCTTCCGCGTCGCCAGCCAGCTCTGGCTCCACCACCAGCCCCTCTACGACTTCGCGGCGCAGGCGCAGGCCCACGAGCGCGCCTTCGGACCGGCCTTCGACGTCCCCTACCCGTTCTCGTATCCGCCCATCTTCGCCATCGAGCTCGCGCCGCTCGCCGAGCTCCCCCAGTCGCCCGCGTTCGCCGTCGTCTGGTTCGCCAGCCTCGTCGTGCTCGCGATCGCAGCCCGGCGCGTCACGGGTCGCCTCTCCGACGCGCTCTGGGTCACGGCCTCGTTCCCTGGATTGCTGGCGCTGCTCGCCGGGCAGTTCGTCTTCTTCGCGCTCGGCATCCTCGTGGCCACCCACGCTCTGCTGCGACGCGAGCGCCCCGTCACCGCGGGCCTGGTCGCGTCGCTCCTGGCGTTCAAGCCGCAGCTGCTGTTGTTCTTGCCGCTCGTCTTCGCGATGCAGCGGCGCGCGCGGCGCGGGCTGTTCGGACTCGCGGCCGGGGTAGCCGCGCAGCTCGCGATCTGCCTCGTCGCGGCCCCCTCCGACACGCGCGCGTTCCCCGCGGCGCTCGGCCGCTTCAACTCCTACGTCGCGACGCACTTCAAGGACACGCTGAGCTTCACGTGGCGCGCATTCTTCGCCCTCGCGCTCCCCGGCCACGGCGCGCTCGCGGCGGGCTGCGCGGCCGTCGCGATGGTCGCGTGCGCCGCGGTCGGCGTGGTCGCGATGTGGCGCGCGCGCGAGGACACGGACGCCTGCCTCGCGATCGCAGTGCTCGCCACGCTCGCCTCGACCTGGCACTGCGCGCCTTACGATTGGGTGCTGCTGGCGCTGCCCGCGTGGCTGCTTCTGCCGCGGACGAGCCCATCGCGCGGCGCGCTCCGCGCCCTCGGCCTGCTCTACATCGGGGTCTGGGGCTTC
>DATIQP010000663.1:0-1922 GCA_035470765.1 Polyangiaceae bacterium
TCGCTATCGCGCGTCGAGATCGCCGCACAACGGATCGTGAGGGTTCGTGCACGTCGGCTTCTTCGTCGCCGCGGGCGGCCGCGGCGCGGTGACGGGTCCGGCTTTGGGTTTGGCCTTGGCGGCCTCCAGGGCGGCCTGCAGTCGCCCGTTGTCGGCGCGAAGCGTGTCGTTCTCTCGGTCTCGCTGCGCGATCGCGTCCTGGTCCGAGGTACGGCGATCGCGGGCCTCCGTGCGCTCGCGATCCAGATCGGCTCGGAGATCGGCGACGAGCCTGTCCTGCGTCGCGAGGCGAGGGCGCTCGACCGCGAGCCAGAGCGCGCCCAACGCAAGGCCCGCGATCGCGAGCCCCGTCACGACGCCCGCTGCGAATCGGCTCGATCGCGGAGTAGCGGGCCGCGGCGCGGTCGCCGCCTGCGTCGCGGCCGCGAGCCGGACGCGCTCCTCGATCTCGGCCGCGCGCCGGTCGGCTTCGGCCCTGGCGAGCACCTCGAGCCGCGCGCGCTCGGTCGCCGCGGCCTTCTTCGCCTCGAGCTCCGCCTGCTCTTCGCGCTCCCGCCGCTGCCGCAGCTCCTCGGCCTCACGGGCCGCCTCGGCGCGCTCGGCGTCGATGCGCGCCTTGGCCGCGCGGAGCTGCGCGAGGCGGTCTCTCTCGGCCTGGATGCGCTCCTCTTCCTGTCGCTGCAGCTCGCGGAGCGACGTCTGGACGGACTCGTCTTCTTTGCGCGCGGGGCTCATGGGAGTGAAACACGAGAGCGCCGCGGGGATTGGGCGGCCGCGAGGAGGGGGAGTTCTGGCGCCAGAATTTTGGGAAACTCTGGGGATACCGGGCGTTTGCCGATCGCGGATCGTGCGGACGAGCGTCGCGGGCGTCAGCCCTTGATGCCCAGTCGTTTCTCCGTGGCCGCGACGCGCTCTTCGAGCTCCTCGAGCTGCACGTCGCGACGGTCGAAGCGGATCCGCAGCGCCGCCACCTCGGTGGTGAGGGCTCGGAGGTCCTCAGAGCTCTTGCGAATGTCCAGCGAGTGGGAGCGGACGACGCCTTCCAGCGCCTCGATGCGCGACGAGAGACGCTCCTCCATGTCGGTCATCTGGCGCGTCAGCTCGTCGCGCATCGAGCTCATGCCCTCGAGCATCGCTCTCATGTCCGACCCATTTCGCTCGACCAGGACGGCGACGCCGCGCACTTCGTCGCGCAGCTCAACGCGTAGCTCGTCGAGCTTCCGATCGAGATCCTCTTTCGTTGCGAAGCTCGCGTCGACCATGGTCTCTCCTATCACCGGCGAAGTTGCACCGGCAACGGCCCGGCCGGCGTGTGGAGAACTCAATTCGCGTGCCACGTCGATCTGCTGGAAACTACTTGTCGCGAGGGTGGCCGGTTGGCGCGCTTGGGTGGCCTGGGCCAGGTCCCATGCACTTCGCGGCGAGTCCCGGCGGTCTCTGAACGCTCGCGCAGTCGCGCCCAAGGGCTCCACGCGTTGCGCCCATCGCGGAGCCGAGAGTGCTCGGCATGCGCATCGCCGCAACGACGCTTCTTCTGACGGCCACTCTCGCGTGCTCCTGGGCCGCGCCCGCGCGCGCCGACGAACCCGACGACACCGAGGTCGAGTGCCAGCCCGCGTGCCGGAGCGGCTACGTCTGCGTCGACGGCGAGTGCAAGAGCGCCTGCAACCCGCCGTGCGCGTCGAACGAGCGATGCACGGCGAAGGCGGCGTGCGTCCGGCTCGCGAGGCAGCGACAGCCCGACACCTCCGACGATGATGACGACGACAAGCCATCACCAACCAGGACCCCGGCAAGGAAGACGGAGCCGACGTACCGGCCGAGCGTGGGGCGCGTCTACGTGGGCCCGATGATGCTGGCGCTCGCCTTCCGCGGCGTCCTCCTCGCCGATCCGGGCGCGAGCCTGGCCCTCGATTTCCACG
>DATIQP010000664.1:0-2828 GCA_035470765.1 Polyangiaceae bacterium
CGAAGCTCGTGACGAAGCTCTGTGTGCACGCCTGCTCGCCCTGCGCCGCCGGATCGCACCCGAGCAGCCCGGACAGGTTCGCGACGGCGTGCGACGCGAGCGCTTCGGCGGCGTAGAGGTAGTCCTCGGCGTGCGTCGAGCTCACGCCGAGGCCGCTCGCGTACGTGTCGTAACCCGCCGCGGTCGTGGTCGGGCCGGGGAAGCCCGTCGCGGGCGCGGTGGTGTCGCCGAGCAGATCGGCGACGGTGCTGTCGTACTCGTCGTTCGTGAGGCGACGGAGCGGCGATGCGCCCGGGTCGGTCGCAGCCGGCGAGCTCGGATCGTTCGGGTTGCCGCCGTCGCCCGTCGTGTTGTTGGGGGTCAGGTAGCAGGCCGACGCGGCGAGCATCGTCCCGAGGCCCAATGCAATGGCGCTTCGCATGTGAGGCCCGCGCTAAGCACGAAGCGTTCCGCGGCCGAGCCGACGAAGTTGCGGTGACTTACGTCGTTTTATTGTTCGACTTCTGCTCAGTCGCTCGTGGCGCGTTGTTCGGAGGATGAACAGCGCGGCCCATCCGCACGGCGCGAGCTCATCATGAATGCGGCGTTGCGCAGCCCCTCCCAAGTGACCAGGATCGACCGGCTAGCATGTGGTCCGACGAAGAAAACACGACGAAGCTCCGGTCCCGCCCTCCCTTCGGCTCCCCCGCCCAGAGGCTCATCGCGTTCTGGGACGGAGGCAGCTTCTCGCGGGAGCTGCCCCCCGGCGCGCGCCTGGTCATCGGCCGCTCCGAGGAGTGCGACGTGCGCATCCCCGACGAGTCGGTGTCGCGGCGCCACGCGGTCGTCTACGGCGGTCCGCCGCCGCGCATCGAGGACCTGGAGAGCGCCAACGGCGTGCACCTCGGCGAGCTGCGCCTCGATCCGAACACTCCGACGGTGCTCCTGCCCGGCAACGTGGCCGAGCTCGGCGCGGCGTTGATCGTGGTGCGCGCGATGGAAGAGCCGCCGGCGCGCGCCGCGCGGCCTCCGAGCGAGCCTCCGGAGCTCGACCCGGGCATGCGCCGCGTCCGCCAGCTCGTCGACGTGGTGGCCAAGACGCCGATCCCGGTGCTGGTGCTCGGCGAGACCGGCGTTGGCAAGGGCATGGTCGCCGAGATGGTCCACCGCCGCTCGCTGCGCGCGGACGGGCCGTTCGTTCGCCTCAACTGCGCCGCGCTCGCCGAGAACCTGCTCGAGAGCGAGCTGTTCGGCCACGAACGCGGCGCGTTCACCGGCGCCACGCAGGCGAAGCCCGGCCTGCTCGAGTCGGCGGCGGGCGGCAGCGTGCTGCTCGACGAGGTCGGCGACATGCCGCTCTCGACCCAGGCCAAGCTGCTCCACGCCCTCGAGCACGGCGAGGTGCTCCCCGTCGGCGGCGTCAGGCCGCGGCCGATCGACGTCCGCTTCATCGCCGCGACCAACCGCGATCTGCAAGCGGGCGCCGCGGCCGGCACCTTCCGCCAGGACCTGTACTTCCGCCTCAACGGCGTGACCATCACCGTGCCGCCTCTGCGCGAAAGGCACGCGGAGATTCCCGGTCTGGCCCGCGCGTTCGTCCGCGAGGCGTCGATCCAGCTGGGCCGCCCCGCGATGCAGCTGACCGACCAGGCCTACCAGTGGCTGCTCGAGTACGCCTGGCCGGGCAACGTGCGCGAGCTCCGTCACCTGCTCGTGCGCGCGACGCTCTTCGCTCCGGCGGGCGTGATCGGCGTCGAGCACCTCGCCCACGAAGCCCCGGCCCCGCCTCGAAAGAGCGGCACCAGCCTCCGCGCCCAGGTCCGCGATCTCGAGGCGAAGCGCATCGTCGAGGCGCTGGAGCGGCACGGGTACAACCAGGTCGAGACAGCAAAGGCCCTCCGGATCGCGCGCGGGACGCTCCGCAGCCGCATGAAAGAACTGGGACTTCTGGGGGTTAGTACAAAAAGTCGCGGCTAGACTTTTTGTCGGGAATGGTTGCCAACGTGTCGCTGTATGACATGATGGCCGCCCATGACCTCCTCTTTTGACGCTTCGTCGCCCACACCGCCTCCGCTGACGCCTGCGGAGGCCGACGCCATCACCGTGCTCGTCGTCGACGACGAACGGAGCAACCTCGAGTCGCTGGAGAAGATCTTCACGCGCGAGGGGATGCGCGTGCTGACGGCGATCGACGCCAAACAGGGGCTCGAGCAGGTCCGCTCCCACCGCGTCCACGTCGTGCTCACGGACCTGATGATGCCGGGGACGACGGGGCTCGAGCTCCTGCGCGCGCTCAAGCAGCTCGCGCCGGAGGTGGAGGTCGTGCTCATGACGGCGTACGGCTCGGTGGAGTCCGCCGTCTCCGCGATGCGCGAGGGCGCCTACGACTTCGTCGAGAAGCCGCTCAAGCGCGTGTCGATCGTCAAGAGCGTGCGCAAGGCCGCCGAGAAGCAGCGCCTCGTCGCGGAGAACCGCTCGCTGCGCCAGGAGCTGAAGCTCCTCACGACGCGCGAGATCGTGGGCAGCTCGCAGGCGTGGCGGCGCGTCGTCGACGTGGCGACGCAGGCTGCGCCGAGCGCGGCGACGGTGCTGGTGCTCGGCGAGAGCGGCACCGGCAAGGAGCTGCTCGCGCGCTACATCCACGAGAAGAGCACGCGCAACAAGGGGCCGTTCATCGCGGTCAACTGCGCCGCCATCCCTGAGACGATCCTCGAGAGCGAGCTGTTCGGCCACGAGAAGGGGGCGTTCACCGGCGCCATCGCGCGGCGCGAGGGACGCTTCGCGAAGGCCTCGAACGGCACGCTCTTCCTCGACGAGATCGGCGAGCTGTCGCCCCAGGTGCAGGTGAA
>DATIQP010000665.1:0-8497 GCA_035470765.1 Polyangiaceae bacterium
CGAAGCGTCGAGTATCCGTGCGCTCGGCGTTCGTGCTAGCTTCGTCCGTTACGATGGCGCTGCGCATCGAGGTCGCGGGCGAAACCAATGTGGGTATGAAGCGAACCCACAACGAGGACAACTTCTCCATTATCGAGGAGGCTGGGCTCTATATCGTCGCCGACGGGATGGGCGGCCACGCCTCCGGCGAGGTGGCGAGCAAGATGGCCGTCGACGCGATGAAGGAGTTCTTCTCGGCCACTGCCCAGGATCCCGAGCGGACCTGGCCCTACAAGATGGACCGCAGCAAGGGTTACGAGGAGAACCGGCTCATCACCGGCATCAAGCTCGCCAACCTGCGCATCTACGAGAGCGCGCAGCGCGACCCTCGCCAGCGCGGCATGGGCACGACCATCGTCACGATGTTCGCCGTCGAGGACGGCGTCTACGTCGCGCACGTCGGCGACTCGCGCGGCTACCGCGTCCGCGACGGCAAGATCGAGCAGCTCACCGAGGACCACTCGCTGCTCAACGACTACATCAAGATGAAGCGCCTCACGCCCGAGGAGATCGCGAACTTCCCGCACAAGAACGTCATCGTGCGCGCGCTCGGGATGAAGGACACGGTCAAGGTCGACACGCGCTACGAGCAACCGCGCGCGGGCGACACCTACCTTCTGTGCTCCGACGGGCTCTCGGGCCCGGTCTCCGATCCGGACATGCTCGAGATCGTGACGACGTCGCCGGACCTGAAGACCGCGGCGAACCGTCTCATCTCGCGGGCGAACGAGAACGGCGGCCCGGACAACATCACCTGCGTCCTGGCGCGCTGGCTCGCGTGACCCCATAGATAGGGCAGCAAACGCGCTGTCCGGTTGAGTGACTCGGCGCGTCTGACTGCCTATGGCCAGCCCAACACGTCACGACGCTCCTCTAACCAACCCCGCGTTCAGAGCCATCTGGCTCGCCTCGATCTTCTCGTTCATCGGCACGTGGGTTCAGGACGTCGGGCAGAGCTGGCTCATGCTGTCGATGTCGCGCGACCCGATGTGGGTGGCCGCGCTGTCGATGTGCGCGCTGGGGCCGGGGCTGCTGCTGACCCTGCCCGCAGGGCTGCTCGCCGACCGCTCCGACCGGCGGAAGATCCTGCTCTACAGCCAGGCCGTGCAGGCCCTCGCCGCAGCGGCGCCCGCCGTGGCCGCCCGAGCGGGCGTGCTGCACCCGGGCGTGCTGCTCGGGTCCGCGGCCGTGCTCGGCCTTGCGATGACGGTCGGCGCGCCCGCCTGGGCGACGCTCGTGCCCGAGCTCCTGCCTCGCAGGAAGATCACCGAGGCGATCACGCTCGGGTCGATCGCGTTCAACATCGCGCGCGTGGTGGGGCCCGCGCTCGGCGGGCTCTTGCTCGCGCTGGCGGGCGCGGAGGTCACCTTCGTGGTGAACGCGCTGAGCTTTCTCGCCGTGCTCTGGGTGCTCGCCCGCTACCCCGAGGTGAAGGCCGCCTCCGAGGCGCCGCGCAAGCGTGAAACGCAGCGCCTCGCGGGCGCGCTGCTCGAGCCGTTCCGCACCGTGCGACGGAGCGGAGCGCTGCGCGGAGCGTTCGCGTCGGCCGGGGCGTTCCTCTTCTCCGCGTCGGTGGCCATCTCCATCCTGCCCGCATTCGCCAAGCACTCGCTCGGCGCGTCGGCGAGCGGCTACGGCGCGTTGCTGAGCGCGCTCGGGTGCGGCGCCATCGCCTCGGGGCTCTTGCTCTCTCACGCACGCGCGCGCTTCGGCGTGCGCGCGGTGGTGGCCGCCGGGACCGCGATCTACGGCCTCGGCATGCTGCTCGCGGCGCTCGCGCCCAGCGTGCTCGTGGCGCTGCCGCTGTTCTTCCTCGCGGGCCTGGGCTGGCTCGCCTGCCTGTCGACGCTGGCGGCGACGGTGCAGCTCTCCGTCGCGGCGGAGAGCAAATCGCGCGTGATGGCGCTCTACCAGCTCGACTTCTACGCGCTCGCGACGATCGGCGCCGCGTTGGGCGGCGTGATCGCCACCCACGTGGGGGAGCGGGGTGCGATCGCGCTCGGCGGCCTGGGGAGCGTGCTCTCGGCGGTGCTCGCCGCGCGGACGGCGCTGCCGGCAGCTACGACTTCGGAGACGGAGGCTGAGGCGGAGACGGAGACGGAGACGGGGTCGGCCTCGGCAGCCTAGCCGTTTCCGCGCACGCAAACGATGCAGCCGCTCGGCCGCGGGATCGCGCGCCCGGACGCAATGGCCTTTCGCTTGCTTCGCGGAGGGACAGACGATGCTCTCGACTCGTTCGCTCATGCTCCTGCTGATCGCCGTCTCCTCCGTCGCCGCGTGCCGACGAGGCGTGCCGACGACGGCGACAGGCACGGCGACGGCGGCCGAGACCGCAGCGCCGGACGGCGGAGGCGAGGACCTCGAGCAGATGTACCGCGACCTGGCGGCGTCCCAACCCAACGAGAGCAACCGATGGACGTGCTACGGCCGCCAGATGGGCTTCGCGCAGCACATGGGCGGGCCGTGGGGGATGGGGCACCGGCGCGGGATGCACGGGCCGATGCACGGGACGGGCATGGGCATGATGGCCGGCTGGGGCGTGATGGCGGACTGGCACCGCGAGATGGCGGCTGTGCACCAGCAGCTCGCAGCGGACGCGAGCGACGCCGGCAACCCGGCGAGCGCCGCGAGGCACGCCGCCATCGCGGCGGAGCACCTGCGCATCGCCCAGGAGGCGGCCCAGACCGCCGCGCCACCGACCTTCCGCGGCGACGCCGGCGCGAGCGGGGCCGAGCTCTTCGCTCGCGCGTGCGCGCCGTGCCATCGAGAGAACGGCCAGGGGGTGCCCGGCACGTTCCCGCCGCTCCAGAACAACCCCATCGTCGCGGGCGACGACGAGAGGCTGATTCGCATCCTGCTCGATGGAATGGTGGGCCCGCTGGGCGTCGGGCAGGACACGTACTACGGCGTCATGCCCGCGTTCGGCGCGCAGCTCACCGACGAGCAGATCGCGCGCGTGCTCACCTACGTGCGCGGGGCGTGGGGCGCGCAGGCGCCTGCCGTCGCGAGCTCGCGGGTCGCGGAGGTGCGAGGCAAGTACGCGAAGCAGCTCCGCCCGTGGACGACGTCGGAGCTCGGCCTTCGACCGGAGCGCCCATGACGACCGCGCGCCAGCCGCACCCGCACGTCCACGGCGCGCGGGCCCCGCAGCGCGCGGAGCCGGCCACGCGACCCGGCGCGACCTACACCTGCCCGATGCACCCGCAGATCGTACGCAGCGAGCCCGGGAGCTGCCCGATCTGCGGGATGGCGCTCGAGCTCCGCGTGCCGGTCGCGGCCGAGGGCGACAGCGCCGAGCTGCGCGAGATGTCGCGGCGCTTCTGGCTCGCGGTCGTCTTGACGGCGCCGCTGCTCTTGTTCGCGATGAGCGACCTCCTCCCCGGCGACCCGGTCGGACGCCTGCTCTCGATGCGCGCACGGATCTGGATCGAGCTCGCCCTCGCCACGCCCGTGTGCACGTGGTCGGCGTGGCCCTTCTACGTCCGATTCCTCGCGTCGCTGGATAACCGCAGCCTCAACATGTTCACGCTCATCGGCCTCGGCGTGAGCGTGGCCTACGGCTACAGCGTCGTCGCCGCGCTCTTCCCCCACGCGTTCCCCGACTCGTTCCGCGGCCCGGAGGGCGAGGTCGCGGTGTACTTCGAGGCCGCCGCGGCGATCGTCACGCTGGTGCTGCTCGGCCAGGTGCTCGAGCTTCGCGCGCGCAGCCGCACGGGCGCCGCGATCCAAAAGCTGCTCGGCCTGGCGCCCAAGACCGCGCGGCGCCTGCGCGAGGACGGAGCCGACGAGGACGTGCCGCTCGACGAGGTGCGCGTCGGCGACCGGCTGCGCGTGCGGCCCGGCGAGAAGGTGCCGGTCGACGGCGTCGTGCTCGAGGGCCGGAGCTACGTCGACGAGTCGATGGTCACGGGCGAGCCGATCCCCTCGGACAAGAGGCCGGGCGATCGCGTCGTCGGCGCCACCCTCAACGGGAACGGCGCCCTGATCATGCGCGCCGATCGGGTCGGCGAAGAGACGCTCCTGGCGCGCATCGTGGCCATGGTCGCCGAGGCGCAGCGCAGCCGCGCGCCCATCCAGAAGCTCGCCGACGTGGTCGCGAGCTGGTTCGTGCCCGCGGTGGTGATCAGCGCGGCGATCACGTTCGTCGTCTGGGCGCTGGTCGGCCCCGAGCCGAGGATGGCGCACGCGCTCGTCAACGCCGTCGCGGTCCTCATCATCGCCTGCCCCTGCGCGCTCGGCCTCGCCACGCCGATGTCGATCATGGTGGCGTCGGGCCGCGGCGCGGCGCTCGGCGTGCTCTTCAGGAACGCCGAGGCCATCGAGGTGATGCGCAAGGTCGACACGCTCGTCGTCGACAAGACGGGCACGCTGACCGAGGGCAAGCCGTCCCTCCAGACCGTGGTCGCCGTCTCCGGGCACCAGGAAGCCGAAGTCCTGCGCTTCGCGGCGAGCGTCGAGCGCGACAGCGAGCACCCGCTCGGCACGGCGATCGTCCTCGGCGCGAAGGCGCGGGGCGTGGCGCCCGGCGAGGTGGAGGGCTTCCAGGCGCTCGCCGGCAAGGGCGTGACGGGGCGGGTGGAAGGGCGCGCCGTGGCGCTCGGCAATCGCGCGCTGATGGAGAGCCTCGAGATGGATCTCTCGTCCTTGGCCGCGCGCGCCGAGAAGCTCCGGGCCGAAGGACAGACGGCGATGTACCTCGCCGTCGAGGGCCGGGTCATGGGACTGCTGAGCGTGGCCGACGCGGTCAAGGAGAGCGCGAAGGAGGCCGTCGAGGCGCTCCACCGCGAGGGCGTGCGCGTCGTCATGCTGACGGGCGACAGCCGCATCACCGCCAAGGCGGTGGCCAAGAAGCTCGGGGTCGACGAGGTCATCGCGGAGGTGCTGCCCGCGCAGAAGGCCGACGTGGTGAGGCGCCTGCAACGGCAAGGTCTCGTCGTCGCGATGGCGGGCGACGGAATCAACGACGCGCCCGCGCTCGCGCAGGCGCACGTCGGCGTCGCGATGGGCACGGGCACCGACGTGGCCATGGAGAGCGCTGGCGTGATCCTCGTGAGTGGAGACCTGCGCGGCATCGTGCGCGCGCGGCGGCTCTCCAACGCGACGATGGCCAACATCCGGCAGAACTTGTTCTTCGCCTTCGTCTACAACGCCGCCGGCGTGCCGATCGCCGCCGGCGTCCTCTACCCCGCCTTCGGCCTGCTGCTCAGCCCGGTCATCGCCGCCGCCGCGATGAGCTTCAGCTCCGTCTCGGTCGTGGGCAACGCGCTGCGGCTCCGCCGCGCGGTCAGCGGTTCGTGAAGCCCATCGGGCCGAGGGCGAAGTAGGCGATGGCGACGATGAGGAGCATGAGCACGGCGACGAGGCCGTAGTTGATCTTCGCCGCTGTCGTGCTCCACCCGTCGGAGAAGAACTTTCCTTTGCTGCGCACGCGGAGCTTGCGCTGCACCTCTCGCAGGATGGGTTCGCGCGGCTCGTGCTCGGCCTTCGCCAGCGAGCGCTTGAGGAGCGCGCGCATCGCGTCGTCGGGCCTCTCCTCGCCCTCCTCTTCGCGCTCCGGCGGCTGTTTGTCCTCTTCGCTCATCCGATCTTCTCCCCGAGCTTGCGCTCGACGATCTCGCGCAGCTGGGCGCGCGCCCTGAAGATCCGGCTCTTCACCGTGCCGGCCGGCAAGCCCGTGATCTCGGCGATCTCCTGATACGGCAATTCTTCCACGTCGCAGAGGATCAGGCACTCGCGGAAGCTCTCGTCCACCTCGAGTATGGCTTGCTGCACGATCGCCTCGACCTGCCGCCCGGCCATCGCCTCGTCCGGCCGCTCGATGTGCGCCACGTTCGCGTTGCGCGCGTCCGCGAGCGGCACGCGCTCGGCCACGTCCTCGAGCTGATCCTGCTCGCTCGCGTGACGCACGCGCAGGTACTTGGCGCGGTTTTTACAGAGGTTGACCGCAATGCGGTAGATCCAGGTCGAGAGCTTCGAGTCGCCGCGGAACGTGCCGATCGCCTTGAAGACTTGCACGAAGACCTCTTGCGTCAGGTCCTCCGCCTCGGCTCTCTGGCCGATCATGCGCAGCACCAGCCCGAAGACGCGCCGCTCGTACACGCGCACGAGCTCGTTGAACGCCCGCTCGTCGTGCGCAACGAGGCGCTCAATCAGCTTCTGCTCGATCTCGTCCGTCGCCACGTCGAAGGGGGCGAGCCCCGCTAACTCTTCGAGCGAGGCTTCGTCCGGCTCGAAGGTAACATCTCGAGCCGGGGCGCGGACCATCTTCGGTCACTGTGGGACACGGGGGGCGGCGGGTGGTTCCCGGGGAGAGGACGAAGGTGGAGTGTATGAAGGTGGAATTGTGATGGGGAATCAGTGGAGGGTGGCCCAGAGGACTACGGCGGAGAGGAGGATCCGGTAGAAGCCGAAGGGCTCGAGGCCTCGGCGCTGGAGGTAGCGCAAAAAGGCTGCGATGACCGCCCAGGCCACGAGGAAGGACGTGACCAGGCCGATGACCAGGGCGAGGCTGCCCGAGTCGGCGAGCAGCTCGTGGCGGGACTTGTAGCCTTCGTAGAGGGTGGCCGCACCGAGGGTGGGGAGGCCGAGGAGGAACGAGAACTCGGCGGCGGTCGCGGTCGATAGACCGCTCAGCTGGCCGGCGACGATGGTGCACATCGAGCGCGACATGCCGGGCAGCAGCGCGAAGCACTGGCCGAGACCGATGTAGAGTGCACGCGGCGCCGTGACCTGATCGAGGCCGCTGACGCCCAGCGCGCCCTTCGACGCGCGCACCCGCTCGACGACGATCATCAGCACGCCGCCGACGAAGAGCGCGATGGCGACCGGGATCGGCCCGAAGAGCTTCTCCTTGATGGCGTGCCCGGCGAGCTTGCCGATCACGGCGACGGGAACGAAGCCGATCGCGAGCGCGGTGAGCAGCGCGAGCGACTGCGGCCTGCGCGCGACCAAGCCGCGCGCGTGGCGGGCGAGCAGCGCCCGGTACTGCACGACGACGGCGAGGATGGCGCCGAGCTGGATGACGATCTCGAACGAGCCCGCGTGGCGGCCGAGGAGCTTGGCCGCGAGGATGAGGTGGCCCGTCGAGGAGATGGGTAGGTACTCGGTGAGGCCTTCGACGATGCCGAGGAGGAGAGCGATGTGGGCGGGCACGGGGTTTCCTTAGTGGAAGCCCGGGGTGCGCGGGAGGGAAAAGAAGACGAACGTGGAGTGTATGAGGGAGGAATTGAAGTTGGGAATGTGGGAGGGGCGCAACCGGGGACGAGGTTGGGTCGATGCGGGAGGGTGCGGGAACGGCAAGCTCGAGGCGCTGACATCTTTCTCCGACTTCGTCGGTGGAGTGCCGAGATCATTCGGCTCGTGGAGCGTCTGCCCAAGGAGCGTTGGGCTCAGCATGTCGGGTTGCAGACCGTGCGATCGGCTACCTCGGCAGGCGCCAACTATCAGGAGGCTCGCTACGCCCAAAGCCGAGCTGACTTCGTTCACAAGGTCAGTATCGCGGCCAAAGAGGTCGCCGAGACGCTCTACTGGCTAGAGCTCATCGCCGAGCTGAATCTCCAACCCGACGCGTTACCCAGCCTGCTACGCGAAGCCGACGAGCTCACCGCGATCCTGGTTTCGTCCGGCCGAACCGCGCGCGCCAACGCCTAAATTCCTCATTACAATTCCCCCTTCATACACTCCACCTTCGTCTCTGAGTTCAAGCCGCCTCCGACTTCCCTCCCCTCGCCTCCTCCAGCGCGGCCAGCACCTCCTCCAGCTTCCCTGCCGCCTCTCCGGCGAGCCGCCGGGGGATGGCGCGCGTCGACGCGAGCATGTCGCGCAGCTTCGCCGCGGCGTGCTTGAGCGCGGCGGTGTCGCGCTTCTTCTGGGCCTCTTCGTCGATGGGGAAGACGACGCTCTTGAACTCGCGCGCGACCTGCGGCAGCGGCACTCCGTCCTCGAGCACCTTCTTGCGGATGGCGATCACCGCGTCCTCGGGCGCGCCGTCCTGCTCCTCGGCGCGCCGCAAGAAATCGACGGCCTGGTAGCTCGGAATGGGCTCGCCGACGCCGTCGCGGCGCAGCACGGCCGGCGCGCGCTTCTGCAGGAACGCGTAGGAGCCGGTGAGCTTGTCGACCGTCTCCTGCCGCAGGTGCAGCTCGCGCGATGCGTACTGCTCGAAGGACTCGTAGCCCCAGCGCTGCCACGTGTCGTGGCGCCGCACGTGGGTGAGCGCCTCGGCGAGCTCGAGCCAGCTCGCCTTGAAGCGGCGCGTGCGCGCGATGAGCTCGGCGCGCTCGGGGTCGTCCTGGTGGGCCTGCTCCGCGGCGGCGAGATCACCGTCGATTTTGGTCTTCATCGGGACGCGAACTTCGGCGTTCCGTGTCCGGAGCGCAAGCCTCGACGCGCACGAAACCGGCAAAATCACGCCGAATCGTGGATCAAGCTGTGGACAACGTGCGGGCTACCTGCCGCT
>DATIQP010000666.1:0-5136 GCA_035470765.1 Polyangiaceae bacterium
GCCCCACGCCCTCGAAATACGGCATCGAGCGACGGCAGCGTTCTTGCTCTTACCCTAGAGTATCGCGATGCGCTTACCGTTCGCTTCGTTCGCCCTCGCGGGCGCCCTGCTCGCCGCGTGCTCGTCGGCCGATCCCTCCTCGCCGACCTACTCGCTCACCGCGCCCGCTACGCCGCCCGCGCTCCAAGGCCACGTGGCCCCACTCGGCCCGGCCCAACCCTCCGGCGGAGTGCTGCTCGAGGCCGACGGGACCATCATCCCGTTCGGCGGCGTCAAGCTCGACACGCAGGGCGCGCCTTCGTGGCAAGGTCAGGACGTCGCGCGCGCGCTCGTCGTCCGCTCCGACGGCGCGGGTGGCTGGGTCCTCGACGAGTGGGGCGGCGTCCACGCGTTCGGCGTCGCGCCCCCGATCGCGAGCGGCTTCACGTCGAAGGACGACTCGGCCCGCGCGCTGGTCGTCCTCGGCGATCAGCGGAGCGGCTACGTCCTGGACAAGGACGGCGCGGTCCACTCGTTCGGCAGCGCGCCGTCTCTGAGCTCGTCGTGGGCGGGCCAGGGCGCCGCGCGTGGCTTCGACGTGCACCTCGCCGGCGGAATCGTCGACGGCGGCTGGATCCTCGACGGCTTTGGCGGCATCCACGCGCTCGGCGCGGCAGGGGACATCGGCTCGCCCCCGCAGTACCAGGACTACGATCCGTGGACGAAGCTCCACGTCGTTGCGGGCGGCGCGTACGTCATCGGGCGCTGGGGCATCATCCAGCCCCTCGGCAAGCCCGAAGGCATCCCGCTCGCCGGCCTGCCCGACACCAAGGACGCCGACGTGGTGCGCGACATCGTCCCGGTCAGCGCCGCGGGCGCCTTCGATCCGAGCCGCGAGCTGAGCTGCCCCGACGTGGGCTGGTACTGCGGCTCGGACGGGATCCTCGGCTCCAAGAGCGTGCTCTACACGTGCACCACGCAGGGCTCCTCGCCCGCGGCGACGACCTGCAACCTGGGCTGCTCCGCCCAGCCGACCGGAACGCCCGACTTCTGCCTCGGCGTGCTCTCGTGCTCGAACGAGCAGTGGTGGAACACCGCGCTCACCTACGGGCCGTACCAGAGCAACGGGTGGTGGGACACCGACCTCGCCGTCAGCCACGACACGCCCGTCGTCGTTCGACACGACTCGAAGCTCTACAAGTACGGCGTGTATGGCTGGGGATACATGCCCGAGTTCGTCGATCTCGTGACCGGCGAGAAGTTCCGCTTCTTGCACCTGCGCCCGCAGCACCAGCTCGCGACCGACGTGGGGCGGGTCTACGCGCAGGGCACCGTCGTTGGCTACTCCGGCGGCGACACCGCCGACACCGGCTACCCCACGTACTCGAGCGGCGCGCACCTCTGCGTGCAGACCGTCGACGCGTACCGGACGTGCTTCCCGACGGGGAAGGACGCGTGCCAGTGAGGCCGGTCACGCGATCGTGGACAGCGCGATCAGGCCGATGCCGAGCTGGTAGACGCTGATCATCCAGCACAACACCGTGATGGGGACCCCCGCGAGCGCGACGAGCGCGCGGTGGCCCGAGGAGCCGTTGCGGCGCGTGCTGTAGAAGTAGACCGGCAGCACCAAGAACGGCGTGAGGAACGACAGCACCATGTACGTGATGGGCGAGCTGTTGAAGCCGCCCTCGCCCCGCGCTGAGCGGAGGCTGTGGTCGACGAACATGACTGCCGCGATGAAGCTGGCCCAGAGGGCCCAAAAGAGGAGGGTGATCATGCCCTCCCATCGGCGGCGGTGGCCGTAGGTTGCGTGGAAAAATCGGGCTCAGCGGTTCGCGAGCGCGGCGGCGAGCGCCGTCTCGTAGGCGGCGCGGGTCGTCCCGTCGAACAGGACGAAGCGAACGAGGACGACGCGCGCGGTGTTCTCGACGTGTTCGAGCACCGTTCCGAGGGCGATCGGCGCGGCCTCGTCGACAGGGTAGCGGTACGCGCCCGTCGAGATCGACGGGAACGCGACCGACGCTATGCCGTGCTCCTCGCACAGGCGCAGGCACGCGCGGTAGGTCGCCGCCAGCAGCTCGGCGTCGCGCGGTCGCCCGCCGTACACCGGCCCGACGGCGTGGATGACGTGGCGCGCCTTGAGGCGGTAGCCACCGGTGATCTTGGCCGAGCCCGTCGCGCAGCCTCCGAGCGTGCGGCACTCCGCGAGCAGCTCCGGCCCGGCGGCGCGGTGGATCGCTCCGTCCACGCCTCCGCCGCCGAGCAAGGACGTGTTGGCGGCGTTGACGATGGCGTCGACGTCCTGGTCGACGATGTCGCCCTGGACGAGCTCGATCAAGGCTTCACTGCTGCGCCTTCTGGATCGCCGCGACGACCTTCGGGTTCGTCGCGCACTTGGTGATGCCGCCTTGCAGCTTGGCGACGACGACCTGGAGGCGAGCCCGGTAGCGCTGCTCGATCTGCTGCTTGTCCTGCTCGGACATCTTCTCCGCGCGGGCCTTGGCGTCCTTGAAGAACGCGGCGTTGTCGGTCATGAACCGGTCGAGCTTGTCGCCCATCGCGTTGCAGTCGTTCTTGTTCGCGTCGACGATGGTCGCCATCTGCTCCATGACGGCCATGAGCTTGGCGGCGAAATCCGCGTTCGAGTCGGCGCGGGCGTGGCCCGCGGGAAAGGCGATCAGCGCGAGCGCGAAGGCGAAGGGCAGGGCGCGTTTCATCGCTTCCATCTTACCAACCTTTCGGGCCCGTGCCCTCGGCTCGGCCGTGCGCGGCGATCACGGCGTGCCGCCTCGAGCCTTGCACTGCGCCGCGGCCTGCTTCCACTCCGGCCGGTGCGCCTGCTTCAACGCCCTCGCGAGGAGGCACTCCGTCGGCGTGGCGCTGCCGCCCTTCGACCCGGTCGGTGCCGGTGACACCGCCGCTGCCGTGGGGGCGTCGAGCCCGTCGAAACCGTCGCGCGGAACGCCCGCGGTCGCGACCACGTCGGCGGCGCAGTAGATCGGCGCGTCGTTGCCGAGCGCGAGGGCGATCGCATCGCTGGGGCGCGAGTCGAGCTGGATGTAGCGGGACCTGGTCTTGAGGACCAGCGTTCCGAAGTAGGTCCCGTCCTCGAGCTTGTCGACCTGCGCGCGCACGACCTTGGCCCCGATCTCGCGCAGCGTGGCGTCGAAGAGATCGTGCGTGAGGGGTCGCACGTACGCGGTGTGCTCGAAGCGCTGCTGGATCGACATGGCCTCCGTGCCCCCGACGTAGATGGGCACCACCGTGGCCTCGGTCGGATCGAGCAGCGCGACCGCGGCGCCCTGCGACTCCGGCACGACGCCGGCCACCGTCATGCGCACGTAGTTGGCCGGCACCTTCGGCGGCTCCGGCTCGGGCGCGGCCACGCTCGCCTGGGGAGCGGCGGGCAATGGCGCGATGGTAACGGCCGGTGGCACGGTCTTGGCGGCACAGCCGACGGCGAGGAAGGTCAAGACCAACGAGGCGGAGCGGAGCATGGCTCGAGATCATACGGCGACTCCCGCCCCCATACCCCCTCGCTTCGTCCGCCTCCGCGTCAGCTCCTCGAAAGCAGCACCTTGAGCACACCAGGAGACGCCGCACGGCGCATGGCTTCGATGCCGCGGTCGAGCGACATCGCCTCGCTGATCAGCGCGTCCACGTCCACTGCGCCGCGGGCCAGCAGATCGAGCGCAGGCGCGAAGCGGCCGCACCGCGAGCCGACGACCCGGATCTCGTCGACCACGACGCGCGCCGCGTCGATGGGCGTCGCTCCGTGGAACGTCGACTTGAGGACGAGCGTGCCCTGCGGCCGCAGCACGTCGAGCGCGAGCTCGAAGCCGCTCGCGGCGCCGGACGCCTCGATCACCACGTCGAACGAGCGGCCGCGCTTGCGGGCATCCTCCACGCCGGTCGTCTCGACGCCGCGCGCTCGGGCGAGGGCGAGCTTGGTCTCGTGCTTGCCGACGAGCAGGGGAGGGGCGCCGTGCGCGTCGAGCACCATCGCGCACAGCAGGCCGAGCTTGCCGTCGCCGACGACCGCGACGCGCGCGCCCGCGTGGATGGGGCAGCGCTCGAGCACCCCGCACGCGGCGGCGAGCGGCTCGACGAAGACTGCGTGCGTGTCGGGGACCGACTCCGGCACCCGCACCAGGTTGCGCGCCGGAAGCCGCAACACGTCCGCGTGCGCTCCGTCACGGCCCACGATGCCGAGCACCGTGCGTGTCGCACAGTGACGCGGATCGCCTCGCGCGCAGCGGTCGCAAGCGCCGCAGCCGGCGTTGATCTCTCCGACGACGCGCTCGCCCCGCGCGATCTCGCCGCCGCCGGGGTCATCGACGATGCCGACGAACTCGTGGCCGATCGTGCCCCGGAAGCCCGCGTAGCCGCGCGCGATCTCGAGGTCGGTGTTGCAGATGCCCGAGAGCGTGACACGGACGAGCGCCTCGCCCCCGGCAGCCGGTGTCGCGACGTCGACTAGAGACGCGGTGCCATCGGCAACTCGAAGGGCGCGCATGCCGCGCTCTACGCGCCGACGCGGCGCTTGCCGGTGCGCGCCGTCGTCGACTGCGGCGGCCCCACGAGCTTGTCGAGGGAGAGATCCAGCGCCTCGGCGATGCGCGATGCCACGAACAGCGACGCGCCGAGCTCTCCGCGCTCGAGGCGCGCGACGTAGTTGCTCGACAGCTCCGCCGCCTCCGCGAGCTCGACCTGCGTCCAGCCTTTCTGCTGCCGCGCCTCGCGGATGCGCTCGCCGACGCTCGCTGCGAAGTCGTGGGAGCCATCCGAGCTCCACCCCGAATCGGTCTTGAGCCTTCGGCCCGTCTGCTGCGCAGCCACGCGTCTAGTCTAGCAGACAGGAGCGAGCTAGGGTCCAGATCCATCGCGGCGTCAGCCGCGGAGCAGGGAATCTTGAAGGATGTCGACGTCGGGGCCGTGATCGCCGGCAAGTACGTGCTGGTGCGGCTGCTCGGAAGGGGCGCGATGGGTCAGGTGTGGCTGGGGCGCCACGAGGTTCTCCATCAGGACTTCGCCCTCAAGCTGCTCGTACCCCCGCGAAAGGCCCTCGAGGACGAGAAGACCGCCCACCGCCGCTTCGAGAACGAGGCCCAGATCGCCGCCGCGCTGTCGCGCCGGAGCCGCCACGTCGTTGCGGTC
>DATIQP010000667.1:0-3123 GCA_035470765.1 Polyangiaceae bacterium
GGTGGAAGTTTGCCGACGCGTTGCACCACTTCAAGAAGGCGCTCGCCGGGAACTTGCTCGGCCTGCGATCGCCCGCGGCCGTGGCGGTGCAGGCAGCGGACGCCGCGGCCAGGGCAGAGCAACCGACGGAGGCCATCGAGCTGCTCGAGCTCGCGTCGAACGACGACGCGTTTCGCGAGGAGGCGCTCAAGCGCATCGCACACGTCGCCGCGACCGCGGGCGACCTGCCGCGCGCCCGAGCCGCGCTGGAGTCGGCGCTCGCCGCGCCCGTGCGCGAGCGCGCCACGCTCCTGGCGTCGCTGGGAAGGTTGCTGTTCGCTTTCGACGGCGAGCGGGACAAAGCCATCGAGACCTTCCACACGGCGATCGACGCCGCGCCGGCGGACAGTGTGCTGCGCGCGCAGCTCGAGGCCGAGATCGGCACGCTCGCGCTGCGCGCGGTCGACGGCGTCCCCGCAGCGGATCCGTCGTCGCCGCGCGTGAACCCGCTCGAGAACCCCGCGTCGCTCGGGCAGATGGCGACGGCCGTCGCGGAGGCGCCGCCGGGAGCCGACCGCACGCAGACGCGCGCCGCGCTCGCGCGCGCGCACATCGCCAACAACGATCTCGCGCTCGGCGAGTCGCTGCTGCTCGAGTGCCTCGCCGAGGGCGACCTGGACTCGGGCGATCTGCTCGCGTCGCTGCTCGAGCGCGATCCGGGCCGGACCTCGGACCTCTTGCGCGTGCGGCACATCCAGGTCGAGCACGCTCCGGGCAACGTGGCCCTGCTCACGGCCATGCGCAACGCCGCGCTCGCCGACCACGACGCCGCGCAGGCGCGGGCCGTCGAGCACGTGATCCGCTGCTTCGACGCGGGCGCCGGCCCGTTGCCGCCGCCGCCCCTCTCCGCCCAGGTGGAGCACCCCGGCATGTTGCAGCTCTTGGCGCGGCCGGTCCTCGACTCGGTGGGCGAGGCGCTCGCGCTGGTGTGGGAGGGAGCCTCCTCGGTGCTCGTGCGCGACCCGCAGAACTACGCCCTCACCGGCGTCGAGCGCGTGGCCCCGGGGCCGCAGGCGCCGCTCGGGCGGCTCTACGAGATCTCGGCGCGCCTGCTCGGCGCGAACGTCCCGCTCTACGCCCGGCGCCACCAGCTGCAGTCGACCCCTCCGAGCGCGGGGCAGGGGATAGCCGAGCCCGTGCGCCTGACCGGCGGCGTGGCGCTGCTCTCCACGCTCTCGGCGATGGTGCTCGGCGACGTGCGCGAGGACTCGCCTCCGCTCCGCTACGCGCTCGGGCACGCGTTCGCCGCAACGCTCCCGCAGAGCGCGCTGCTCGTCGGGTTGCCCGAGGCCGAGGGGCGCGTACTCTGGAACGCGATGTTCGCCGCGTTCGGCCCGCCGGAGCTCGGCAAGCTTGGCGATCCAGCCGCGACGCGGCTGGTGCAGACCTTCTGGAACACCATCCCGCCGCGCTCGCAGCGGCGCCTGCAGGAGCTGCTCGCGAAGGTGCCCACGGATTTCGACGCGGCGCTCGAGCGCGCGCGCCACGCGGGCAGGCGAGTGGGGCTGTTCCTGTGCGGAGACGTCGGCTTCGTGCTGCGCGTCGTGGCGGGCGAGCTCGGCCTGCCGAGCGCGCTGCTGAACGTCGAGCACCTCGAGGAGCTGTGCGACGCGTCGCCCGTCGTTGCCGACCTCGTGAGGCTCGCGGTGAGCCCCGAGTACGCGGACGCGCGCTGGCGACCGATTTCGGACGCCGGGCCTCGTGCGACACTGTCGAGCGGGCGGTACAAGATCCTATGAGAGGCGCGTGGCGGGTCCTGGCGTGGTGCGTGGGCGGAGCTGCAGTCTCCGGCGGCGCGCTCCTCGCGTGCGTCCTGGCGGACCCGCCCCCGCTGCAGCAGCTGCCGCCTCCTTCCCGGCCGATCATCATCGGCTCCTCCGCGAGCCCGCCGCTCGGCGTGCCGATCTCCACGCAGCCCACCGATCAGGCCCAGCTCTCGTTCGCCGTGAACGTCCAGATCGACCCGGACCAGGCGCTCCAGTACCGCGTCTTCGTGGACTACAGCGGCACCAGCGGCGTCCTCGCGCAGAGCGGCGAATTGCCGGGGAGCGGAGCCGACGGCGGCACGCCGGTCGCCTTCGACATCTTCCCGGTGCATCTCGGCGACCCGACCCAGTGCCACACCATCGAGCTCGACGTGGCCACCCAGGGGTGGTTCGACCCTAGCGGCCCGAGCAACGTCGCGGTCTCTCCGCCGGGCGGCGACAGCGTCCGGTGGATCTATCAGCCGACCGGCAACTGCAACCTCTTCGACGCCGGGCTCTTCGATGCTGGGACGTCGCCGCAGCCGGACGCGAGCGACGGAGCGTCCGAGTGAGGCGCCTCGGATTGGGCCTCTGGGTGGGGAGCGGCGCGCTCGGCGCTGCGCTCGTGGTCCTTGCCTGCGACACCATCACGCTCCCTCCCGAGCTGGCCGCGCCCGTGAACCAGTGCACCGACTCCCGTGTGTGCCAGGCCACCTTTCCGGAGGCCGGGGCACCGACGTGCTCGAACGGCGCGTGCGTCGTCTCGAGCGGCTTCCCGTTCGTTCTCGTCGTCTCGACCCCGAGCAACGCTCCCGTCGAGCCCGGGACCAGCGTCGGTCTGCCTGGCGGGCCGCTCCCGAGCGGTACGAAAGGACCCGCGTGCCAGGCCAAGGGTTGCATCTTCCTTCCGTCCCCGCAGCTCACCGTCGGGCAGATCAACGTGACGGGCGGGTCGAAAGCCCAGGGCCTCGCGCCGTTGCTCGTCGACGGCGGCCTTCAGCCGAATGTCCCCGCGACCGGCCCGCTCGAGACGTCGCTCCCGGTGACTGCCACGTTCCGCCCGATGTGGGGTGATCAGGGCTCGGGCTCGCTGATGCTCGCCGCGACCCTGGGGCTGCCTCTCGGCGAGATCGGGACGACCTCGCAGCCGAACAGGTTGGTCACGCCGAAGGAGCCGACCAACGCCCCGCAGCCGAGCAAGTTCGGTCAGGCGTTCTCGATCGCCTTGGTGGGGGGCTTCACGCCGACCGACACCACGCTCGGGAACTACCTGCTGCAGCTCGTGCCCGAGGAGCCCTACGAGATGTTCCCGCCCTACGTGGCGCCGGTGGTCGCAGGG
>DATIQP010000668.1:0-9325 GCA_035470765.1 Polyangiaceae bacterium
ATCCTTCAGATCGCCGCACGCCTGATCGCCGTCGATGGCGACGACCCCGCCGTGCGCGCGCGCGGCCTCCGGAAACGAGAGGAGGTACGCGTAGGCGTTGGAGCAGAGGCCCGGCATGAAGACGATGTGCGGCGCGACGCCCTCGGGTCCTCGCACGATCGACGCAGGCGAATCCTTCAGGACCGCGACGCGTTCGACCTCGGCAGGGGCCGCGCGAGCGGCCACCACCACGCTGGCGTCCGGCGGCGCCATGGCGTGCGACTGCGATCCTGCGTCGCGGGGCGCCGGCGGCGGCGTGTCCGCGCGCGCGCTCGGCGGTGGGCTGCTACCGCGGCACGCGGCCAAGAGAGCGAACGACGCGAGAATCCATCGCATGCCCCTTCATCGTGGCGAGCGGCCCGAGTGTGACCGCGACGAAGCTAGCGGCGCCCGCCGGCCAGCAACAACACGTCCTCTTCGCCCTTGCGCTTGCGCGGCTCGACGCCGATCGCGCGGCCGAGCTCGCGGTGGATGCGCCCGACGCGCTCGACCTGGCCCTTGGCAGGGAACCGCTCGTAGAAGCCTTCGGCGCGGAAGTGGCGCGCCTGCTCGCCCCACGGGCCGAGCCGCTTCTCCCAGCGCTTCTGCCGTCCGTCGGCCGGGTCCGCGTCGACGTGGGCGAGGTCGACGCACACGCGCAGCATCGCCTTGAGCGTCACGGGCCGCGTGACCATGTGGTGGGTGCTCCCCCACGCCGGGCCCCACGCCCTTTCGGCGGCCTTGAAGAAGTCGCGCACCATCTCGTAGTAGCGCTGGGCTTCGCGCTGCCAGCTCGACTTCTTCGCGATCTGCTTCCAGTCCGCGGTCGCCCACTTGTGCAGCTCGTTGAACAGCTCCGCCTGCAGGATCCACTTCTCCTGCTTGCTGCGGCCGCCGAGGCGGTTGATCTTGTAGCGCAGCGGGCTGTCGCCCTCGCTGTAGAGCAGGTCGACGAGGCGCGCGGCGAACTTCTTGTCGGGCGCGGCCCACGAGACGCGCTCGTAGAGGTCGACGAGGTGGCTCTTGTTGATGCGCGTCGGCGTGGAGTTGATGATGACGAACATCTCGGTGGCGAAGTCCTCGCTCTTGCCGTCGAAGATGATGCACGGCACGTGGATGGTCTTCGCGTCGTCCGGCCGGTGGTGCATGTAGAAGTGCAGCGCGGCGAGGCGGTGCTGGCCGTCGATGATGAGGTACTTGCTGCGCGGCTCCTCGAGGTGGCCGACGTTGTCGAACGGCCGGACCGGGTCGAAGCGCAGCCGGTCGGCGGTGAAGAGCAGCACCGTGCCGGGGATGGGCGGCTGGCTGACGGCCGTCTCGTAGAAGTTCTTGATCGCGGCGACCTTGGCCTTGGAGAGCTGCCTCTGGAAGGCCTTGTCGGTCTGCTCGATCTTGGCGATGAATCCGGCGACCTCGTCGCCCTCCTCGACCTCGTCGGCGGCGATCCGGTCGCCCTCGCCGTAGAAGCGGCTGATGAACCGGACCTTGTCGAGCAAGTCCTCGGCCGGGTAGGCCGCGAAGTAGAAGACCCCGTCTTTCTGGCGGACCTGAGTCGCGAGCATGGGCGGAGCTTAGCCAGCTCAGCCGCCGTGTCTACTGGGCCCCCGTCCGGCCCTCCGACCCGCTCACGGGGCCTTGGCGAGCGGCCTCAGAGCCGTCGTCGGGACCCAGGCGTCGAGCGTCCCCCAGCGCACCTCGGTGAAGGCGCCGTCCTGCTCGCGCAGCTCGACGCGTGCGGCCTCGGGGATGACGGCGCCGCCCGGCAACACCACGCCGTGCGAGTCGCTGGGGCGCACCGAAGGGCTGATGACGATCGCCTCGCGCAGCTCGAGGCGGTCGTGTCGCGCCGATCGAGTGAGCGCGGCGGCGAGGACCAGCACCGGGAGCGACGTGGCGATGGCGATGGCCGCGCCGGCGCGTGCTCGCGACGCGCTCGCGAGCCATCGCAAGAAGAGGCCGCAGCCGAAGGCGAGGGAAGCCGCGACGGCGATGAAGGCCCACGTGTTCTCGGGCAGCGCGCGGGTGAGCGTGCGCCACGGAGACGCGCGCTGATCCATGTCGACGGCGGAGCCCTGCCGAGCCTTGCGGCGCGCCACCTCGGAGCGGACGGCGGCGAGGGCCGTCTCGGCGTCGCGCCGCAGCGAGTCGTCGGTGGCGAGCTCGCGCGCCTCCTCGAAGCCGTGCGCAGCGCGCCCGAGGTCGCCGGGCTGCTCGGCTCCCATGTGGATGCGCATGGCGTAGGCGAGGCCCCGATCGTAGCTCGCCGTGGCGTCGACGACGCCGCGATCCGCCACCGCCTCGAAGTCGTCGACCGCGTCGGTGGGCCGCTGCTGGGCGAGCGCCTGCACTCCGTCCGCGAAGAGCTTGCTGGCCTCGTCGCGCGTCGCGTCGTCCGCCGACGCGACGGCGGCCAGCGTCAGCGCCACCGCCAGGGCGAGGGCGGCGCGCACCAACCACGCGAGGCGGCTCATTCCTCCGGCCTCTCGTCGGAGCTCGGAGGGCTGTCCTGGGGCTCGTCCCGCGAAGTGTAGGGGTTCGCTCGCTTCTGCTTCTGCAGCTTCTCGCAGAGGACGCGCGCGCTCTTCGATCGAGAGCGCGCTTGCTCCAGCTCGCCACCCTCGGGCGAGAAGCGGGCGGCCGCGCACGCTTCGAGCAGGTCGCGGAGCTCGCCCGCGACGGCGGCGCTCGTCCCCGCGCGCGTCAGCACGCCCACCACCGCCTCGCCGCCCACGCCGCGCACGTTGACGTTCGCGTACGCGACCGCCGCGCTCTCCAGGACCCGGATGACCGCACCGTCGATCGCGCGGGCCTCCGCGCCGAGGTCGGCTTCGTCGAGCACGCGCAGGCGCTGCTTGAGATCGGTGAGGGGCGATTCGCGCCTGCTCTTCGCGCGCTGCTCGAGCGTCCGCTTGGCGCGCCGGCCCGAGACCGCGAGCATGAACGCGAGCGCGGGCATCCCGAGGACCGCGAGGAAGCCGCCGCCCTCGGCCCAGTGCGCTTCGGCCCGGCGCGTCCCGCCCATCGAGGTGCGCGGGGGCGGCAGGTTCGGCAGGATCTTCACGTCGTCGGCCGCGGTCGGCGCGGCCCCGGGCGTGACGTGGACGACGCCGAGCGCCGCCCTCGCGACGTCGTACGCCTTGCTCTGCGGGTCGTAGAAAGGGACGGCAATCTCGCCGAGGTCGACGTCGCCCTCCTTGTTCGGCTGCACGACGTAGGAGAAGCGCCGGCTCCCGCCCCACACGTCGCTCGCGCCGATCGACTTGGCGTCGAGGACGTGCATGTCCTCCTTCACGTCGGGCTCGAGCCAGGTCACGCCGGCGCGCGTCGGCACGGTCAGCGCCGAGGGCAAGCTCCCCTGGCCCGAGAGCTCGACGTTGACGGCGACCGCTCCGCCGCGCTGCACCTCGCGCGGCGCCACGTCCGCGGTGATGGAGAAGCGCCCCACGTCGCCGACCTTGTAGCCCGGCGGGCGGTGGTCGAGAGGCGGCTCCGTCACGCGGACCTTGAGCAGCTCGCTCGCACGCTCTCCGAGTCGCCCGAAGGTCACCCGCATCGGGGCGATCTCGAGGTCGCCTGCGTGGAGCGGAAAGAGCGCGTACTTTCGAAGGAGCACCACCTCGTAGACGTGGCCTCCCACGCGCGCGAACGCGACGCGCTGGAGGTTGGCGTCGGGCTTGAGAAGCGACTGCCGCAAGAACTCACTCGTGCCGGGCTCGTGCGCGCCGAGGTCCGAGGCGCTCATGTCCGCGGCCTTGACGTCGACGTAGGCGAGCACCGACAGCGTCACTTGCTCGCCGACGACCGCCTGCGTTTTGTCCAGCGCGGCGTGGAGGAAGATCTGCGAGTCGCGCGGGCGGTCGAGCGCGTAGTGAGGATCCGTCGGGTAGTCGGGCTCCTCGGGGGTGAAGGGCTCGCCGAGCTGGCCGAGCGGGCTGCCGCCGCCCGAGAAGAAGCCGAACGGATCGAACGGATCGGGCGCGCGCTGCGGGAGCGTGCCCTTGGCGACCACGTGCAGGGTGACGCGGCTCCCCACCAGCCTCGCGCCTCCGACCTGCACGGCGGGCGGACCGACGGCGAACGTCCCGGTGTGCGAGGCGCGGATCTGGAAGGTCGCGTTGGCGACGACCGACTGCGACACCTGGCCGTTGATGAACGTCATCTGGAACGTGGGCGTCAGCGAGCGCCCGACGAGGCTCAGCCCCGGCGGCAAGGCGACCATGTCGGCCTGAGAGACGTTGTCGCCGGGCGTGACGGTGAGCGTCAGCGTCGTCACGCCGCCGACCTCGATCGTGTCCGGCTGCAGGAGCGTGCGGAGTTGCGGCGCAGCGAGGGCGCGTGACGAGGTGAACAGCACAGCGATGGCCGCGAGCCAAAAGAAAAGGCTCGAGCGTGCGGGAGTCATTCGACGTTCGACTCCGAACTCTCGCCTGCGGCTCGAGCGTGCGGCAGTCATTTGTCGGCCATCCCCCGGACGCGCCGGTGTTGCGCTTGCTTGCGCGCGTACTCCTCCTGGAAGGTCGGCGCGTTCTCGTAGCGGTCGAGGATGCGATCGTCCTGGCTCTGCGTGGGGGGTGAAGGCGCGGCCGCGTCTCCCGAGCTCGGCGGAGGCGGCTGGTTCTGCCCCCCGTCGCCCGCGTCCGGGCCTCCCGAATCCTTGCCCCCGTCGTCGCCCCCTCCACCCCCGCCGCTGTCTCCGCCCGCGTCCCCGCCTCCGTCTCCGCCTCCGTCTCCGCCTCCGTCCCCGCCTCCGTCTCCGCCCCCGTCCTTGCCTCCGTCTCCGTTCCCCGCGTCGCTGCCCGCGTCCTTCTTGTCCTCGATGCGGCGCAGCGCGATCGCGCGGTTGAACGCCGCGTCGCGCCCGATCTCGTCGCCTCCGTCCACCATGCCCGGCGCGAGCGTGAGTGACTTGTCGTACGCCGTCACCGCCTGCTCGTATTCGCCGCCCAAGAAGTGCAAGTTGCCCTCGAGGTAACGCGCGCGCGCGCGCAAGTCGATGGGCTGCGCCTCGTCGTCGGCGATGGCCTTCACGATGCGCAGCGCGCAGTCGATCTGCGCCACGCGCTGTGCGTGAGCCTCCGGCGCCTCGCCCGCGTCGATCTCCTCCTCGCCGAAGCGTCGCCCGTAGGCCTCGCCGATGTGGAAGAGCGACAGCCCGAGATCGAAGGTGCCGTTCGGGCGCGCGTGCAGCGAGTCGGGAGCGCCGATCTTGCCGTCGGCGCAGGCGCCCGTCGAGAGGTAGTCCTCCAGCAGCTTGGTGGCCGCGGTGGCGTCTCCGGCGTCGAGCGCGGAGAGCGCGTGCTTGACCTCGGGCGCCTCGCGCTCGAACGGGTGCGAGGGGTCGAAGCCGCACGCGGCGAGCGGCCCGAGCGCGCACACCGCGGCAACGAAGCCGAGGCGCAGCAAAGACGGCCTACGCATTGGCCCTCCGCGCCGCGCGCTTCGGCCTGCGTGCCCGAAGCAGATCGGCGACCAGGATGACGAGGCTGACGAGGCCGAACGACGCGACGATCGCGAGCGTGATCTTGCCCGGCGTCCACGGTCTCCGCCACGGCGTCTCGAACATCATCGCCTCGTTGAAGAGCAGCGCCACGCAGAGGAGCAGCGGCAGCCAGAAGACCTCGTCGTAGACCGTCTCGACGCGCTCGGAGAGCTCCTCGCGCATCATCTTGGAGAGGCGCGACGTGATCTTGTCGATGCCCGTCGTGCCCTGCTCCGACTGCACGATCACGCCGCCCGTCGCCTGCGCCACCTTGGCGAGCTGCGCCTCGCCCTCGGCGGAGAGGGAGGTGGTGAGCGGCTTGCCTTCGTCGTCCTTGCGGATCCCGACGATCTTGCCGTCTTGGCCCACCTCCGGGATGACCTCGGGCGAGCGGCCGCCGATCTGGACGACGTCGATGACCGTGCCCTCCTGCGCGCACTTGGTCGCGACCGACTCCGGATCTCCCTCGAGGTCCTCGCCGTCGGTGACGAGCACGATGCGCCGCACGTGGTCCTTGGTCGTGGGGTCGCGAGCGAGCAGCTCCCGCGCGCGCTCGAGCGCCTTCGCCGTCGCGGTCCCGCCGACCGGCATGTCGTTCGGGTTCATCTGGCGGAAGAACTGCGCCACGGCGGCGCCGTCGCTCGTGAGCGGGAAGCTGATCGGCTCGCCCGCGAACGCGACGGCGGCGAAGCGGGCACCGGGCAAGCTCTGGATCAGGTGGGCCGTCTCGGCCTTGGCGCGCGCGATCCGGCTGGGCACCACGTCGCGCGCGTACATGCTCTTCGAGTAGTCGAGCACCAGGACCACGTCGACGTTGGTCGCGGGGATCAGGCGCGTGCCGCGTCCGTACTGCGGGCGCGCGAGCGCGAGGAGCGCGGCGGCGAGGGCCAGCACGAGCACCACGCCCTTGGCCGCGCGCCGGCCGGTCGCGTCGTAGCTGGTGAGCTTGGCGACGAGATCGGGATCCCCGAAGCGCTTCTCGGCGCGCGCCCGCGCGAACGACGACAGCACGAGCATCGTCGCGAAGCCGACGAGCAGCACGCCGGCGAGGGCGACGACGACGATCGCCGGAAACGAGAAGAGATCGTAGGCGAACCGCATCAGGGAAACCTCCTGAGCAGCAAGAGCCTCACGAGCGCCTCGAGGACCAGCAACGCCACGGCCGGCCCGAGCAGCAGCGGGAACAGGTCCTCCATCGAGGCCGCCTGGGCCAGGAACTTGGTCTTCTCGAGGCTATCGAGGATCGAGTGCATGCTCGACTCGAGGCCTTGCTTGTCCGTCGCGACGAAGGCGTCGCCGCCGGTGTCGCTCGCCATCTTCTTGAGCAGCTCCGGGTTCACGGGGAAGTGCCGCCGCACGTAGCGCGGCTGGCCGAAGATATCGATGCCCTCCTGCACGTCGACGTCGTCGCCGTTGCCGATCTGCACCGTGTACACCTTCACGCCCTGCGTCTGCGCCAGGTGCGTCGCGTACTCCGGCGAGAGCTCCCCGGCGTTCGAATCGCCGTCGGTGAGCAGGACGACCGCCTTGGACTTGGCGGTGGAGCGTCGCAGCCGCGCCACGCCGGTGCCGACGGCGTCGCCGATGGCCGTGCCGTTGCCGTCGATGAGGTCGAGCTCCATCTTGCCGACGAGCGTCGTGAGCAGCTGGTAGTCGAGCGTCGGCGGCGCGAGCACGTACGCGGCGCGCCCGAACACGACGACGCCGATGCGGTCCGTCTTGCGGCGCGAGACGAAGTCGAGGATCACGTCCTTCGCCGTGTCGAGGCGCGTCGGGCGCTTGCCTCGCTGCGCCGCCTGCGGCACGCCGGTGTCGGCGTCCATCGCGGCGCGCATCGAGCCGGACAGATCCAGGACGATGACGATGTCGATGCCGCGCTCGCCGGCCTGCTCGTCGCGGAGCACGTTCTGTGGGCGGGCGAGGGCGATGAACGCGAAGAACAGCGCGGCGCCGCGAAGCACGCCCGGCAGGTGGCGGAAATACGTGCGCGTGCCGCGCGGGCCGGTCGCGAGCGGCGCGATCGTGGGCAGGCGCAGCTTCGGCGTCCGGTTCTCGGCGCCGAGCGTCATCGCCCACATCACGACCGGCGGGACCGCCAGCGCCGCGATCCACCACCACCTCGACGTCCACTTGACGTCGAGCCACTCCGCGCCGCGCATCCACAGCGGCACCGCCGCGGCGAGCGCGATCACGGCCCATCGCGCGAGCTCGAGCAGCGCGCCTCGCAGGATCGTGCGCCAGACGCTCACGTCGCCTCCTCGTCGCGCGCGGGGGCTTCGGGCGGGGGCGGCCGCGGCGGAGCGGGGGGCGCGGGCGGCCTGTCGCCGCCGGCCTCGCGGCGAACGGTGACCATCGTCGTTCGCACGATGCGCTCCGCTTCGTCGAGGGCCTTCTTGCAGTCGTCCTGCGACGGCGTCATCCGGGCGAACTTCACGAGGTCGCACTGCTGCAAGAACTCGGCGATCTCCGGCAGCGCGATGCCGGTCAGCGCCGAGCGGCGCAGCTCCGTGAGCATCTCGTCCGTCGTGCACTCCAGGCCGTCGAAGCCGTAGCGCCCGCCGAAGTACTGGCGGACGGCGTCGCCGACGCGGTCGTAGTATTCGCTGAAGCGCTGCACCTCGAGAAGCCCCGCGTGGCGCACCTCGTCGAGCTTCTCGAGTGCGACGTCCCACGGCGGCCGCGGCGGCGGGGGCGGCGGGGCAGGGCGGGGGCGGCGGAGCCAGCGACTGACGAGCCATGCGAGGAGCACGCCCACGGCAATGCCGAGCGAGCCGTAAATCACGGCGCGCTTGAGCGCGGTCCACTCCTCGCGCTGCGCGCGCGCCGGCGGGTTGGGCCTGGGCTGCGGGTCGGGCGTCTCGGCGGTGGGATCCTCGATGGTGATGCGGTGCTCGTGCGTGCAGACCGTCGCGACCTGACCGCTCGCGCGCGCGACGGCGATGGGAAGCGGCGGCAGGGTGAGGACGTGGCGTCCCGGCTTGTCCGGCAGGGCCACCAGCGGGAGCTCGAGCGTCGTCGTGACGCGATCGGCCTGGGCGGGATCGGGCTTGGTCGCCAGGCGTGCGCCCGCGCTGCCGTCCTGATCGGGGAAGACCCACCCCGCCTGCTTGATCTGCTCGGCGGCCTCCGACGAGGACTGCAGCGACAGGCCGCTGGGCAGCACCGTCTCGCCCTTGCCGTGGCGGATGGTCACGACCAGCGTCGCCGCGTAGCCGCTCCGGCCGCGCTCGGGCAGCGTCTCGGTCACCTCGGGTCGCACCGCGCCCTGCGGGATGATCTCGACGCAGCCGGTCACGCGCGCCGGCGCTCCGGCGTCGGACACGTCGGCGCGCGCCTCGTGCACAGCCGCCAGCGCCGCGAGCGCGACGAGGAGCCGCCTCATCGATGAATCCTCCGCGCGCGGCGCGCGAACAGATCCTGCAGCGGCTTCACGAACGAGCCCCCCGTCTGGACCTCCACCGAGTCGAGCCCGAGCTTGTTGAACAGCTGCTGGCGGGCCTTCGCGAGCTGCTTCATGGCGGTCGCGTGGTGGGCGCGCACGCGTGGGTCGGAGGTGTCGACGAGGATCGTCTCGCCGCTCTCGAGGTCCTCGAACGTCGCCAGGCCGACGTCCGGCAGCTCCACGTCGCGCGGATCCGTCAGCACGACCGGGATGACGTCGTGCTTGGCCGAGGCGAACGCCAGCGTGCGCTCGTAGCCGTTCGCGAAGAAGTCGCTGATGACGAATGCCACGCTGCGCCGGCGCGCCACGCCGACGAGGGCCTCGAGCGCACCCTTCAGATCGGTCGCCGGGCCGAGCGACGGCGTCTTGGTCCTGCGGAGCTTCAC
>DATIQP010000669.1:0-2199 GCA_035470765.1 Polyangiaceae bacterium
TCGAGCGTGTTCCTCGTGCTGTGCATGAACCCCGACGGCGCCCTCGCCGGCAACCACAGGACCAACGCGGCCGGCACGGACCTCAACCGCTGCTGGTGGGAGGCGGACAAGCGCACCAGCCCCGAGGTGCTCTGCGTGCGCGACGCGATGTACGAGCACGGCGTCGACTTCTTCCTGGACGTCCACGGCGACGAGCACGTCCCGTACGTCTTCGTCGCCGGGGCGGAGGGGAACCCTCACTACACCGACCGGATCGAGGCCCTCGAGGAGGAGTTCTCGGGGGCGATGCTCGAGGCGTCGGCCGACTTCCAGACCGAGCACGGCTATCCGAAGGACAGCCCCGGCAAGGGCGATCTGCGCTGCGCGGGGAACTACGTCGGTGAGGCCTTCGACTGCCTGTCGCTCACGCTCGAGATGCCCTTCAAGGACAACGCCAACGCGCCCGACGAGCGCGTGGGGTGGTCGCTCGACCGCTGCCGCGCCCTCGGGGGCGCCACGCTCGAGGCGGTCGCGGCGATGCTCGACGATCTCCGCTGATCGCGCGGGCCGTCGTGCCATACTGAGGGCAGCATGCGCGCGGGCCAGCTGCTGGCAGACCGCTTCCAGCTCCTCGAGGAGGTCCATCGGGGGGTGATGGGCGTGGTCTTCCGGGCGCAGGACATTCGCTCCGGGCGTCCCGTCGCGGTGAAGATCCTCGACACCGCCGTGGCCGAGGATGTAGCGCGCTTCGCCCGGGAGGCCGAGGTGCTCGCCGAGCTCGGCGCGAGCAGCGGCGTCGTCGGGTACGTCGCCCACTACGTGCCCGATGAAGGCGCCGCCTACCTCGCGATGGAGTGGCTCGACGGTCGCGACCTGAGGCAGCGCCTGCGCCAGGGCCCGCTCTCGATCGCCGAGACCATCGCGCTCGGCAGGCGCCTCGCCGCGACGCTCTACGACGTCCACGCGCGCGGGCTCGTCCACCGCGATCTGAAGCCGTCGAACGTGTTCCTGCGCGGCGACAGGGCCGAGGACGCGGTGCTCATCGATTTCGGGGTCGTGCTGCGCGAGAGCGGCCCATCCGACGCCACCTCGGGCGTGCTCGTCGGCACGCCGGCCTACATGGCGCCGGAGCAGGTGCGAGGCGAGCGGCGGATCGACGCCCGCGCGGACCTGTTCGGTCTCGGCTGCGTGCTCTACGCGTGCCTGGCGGGGCGGCCGCCGTTCGGTGGTGACAGCGTGGTGGCCGTGCTCGCCAAGATCCTGCTCGAGCAGCCGCAGCCCATCGAGGAAACGCGGCCGGGCGTGCCGCCGGTGCTCGCAACGCTCGTCGGCAAGATGCTCGCGAAGCACGCCGAGCAGAGACCGCCCCACGCCGACGCCGTCCGGGAGGCGCTCGTCTCCTTTGGCGAGGGCCACGTCGAGCGCGCCACGGTGCGTCCGGTGGTCGCCGGGGCGCTGGGCCTCCGCGAGCAACGATTCCTCACGCTGCTGCTCGCGCGGCCGAGGGACGGCGAACCCGTGAGGGTCGGCAGCGAGCTGCGCGCGCTCGCGTCCTCCTTCGGCGCGCACATCGAGCGGCTCATCGACGGCTCCATCGTGGCGTGGATCGATGCGGGCGCGGCGACCGATCAGGCGTCGCAGGCGGCCAGGCTCGCGCTCGCGTTGCGGCCGCGGGTCTCGCGCGCGCCGATCGTCGTCGCGACCGCGCGCGGCGTGGTCTCGGAGCGCATGCCCGTCGGCCCCGTCATCGACCGGGCCGTGGCGCTCGCTTCCGGCGCCGGACCGTCGCAGATCGTCCTCGACGAGGTCACCGCGGGCCTGCTCGACGAGCGCTTCGAGGTGAGGGTGGACCAGGGCAACCTGCTCGTCGCCGAGCGCGAATCGGCGTCCGGCGAGCGCACGCTGCTCGGCAAGCCCACGCCGTGCGTCGGCCGCGAGCGGGAAATCTTGACGCTCGCCTCGCTCTTCGAGGAGGGCGTCGGTGAGCCGGCCGCGCGCGCGGTGCTCGTCGTCGGGGAGGCTGGCATAGGGAAGACGCGTATCCGCCACGAGCTCACGCGGCGCATCCGCGAGTCACGCCCCGACGCGGAGGTGTGGACGGCGCGCGGCGATCCCATGAGCGCGGGCTCGCCGTTCGGCCTCGTGCGCCGCGCGCTGCGCACCGCGATGGGCGCGCGCGAGGGCGACGCGCTCGAGGCCCAGTCGCTGCGTCTCTCGTCG
>DATIQP010000670.1:0-6316 GCA_035470765.1 Polyangiaceae bacterium
TGGCTGCGCAAGCTGTCCTACGCCTACTCCTCGGGCAACCTCACCCTGTATCTGAGCGTCCGCGGGCTCGACCTGCGCCGGCACGGCTTCGGCAGTCACAACGTGTGGCACTACCCGCACGACGACATCGACGCGATCTACCGCCGCCAGCTCGTGTCCCACGACTTCAGCGACCCGTGGCTCTTCATGTCGACGCCCACGCTGCACACGAACGAGCCCGGCCTATGCCCCGAAGGCGAGCAGATCCTCGAGCTCGCGACGAGCGCGGACCACGCCTGGTTCAGGGCCCTGCGCGACCGCGATCGCAAGGCCTACAACGCCGAGAAGAAGCGGCTGCGCGAGCGGATGATCGCCGTCGTCGAGGAGCGCTACCTGCCCGGGCTGAGCAAGCACCTCGCGGTCCAGGTGATGGGGACGCCCGCGACCAACGAGCGCTTCTGCGCGGCGCCGTTCGGCAACGCGTACGGCTCGGCGCTCACGCCCGAGAACGTGACCCTCGGCCGCGTGCCGCACGAGACTCCGCTGCGCAACCTCTGGCTCGTCAATGCGACGGCGGGTTTTCCGAGCGTCGGCGGCACGGTGAAGTCCGGCATCGAGCTCGTGGACGAGCTGCTTTCCTAGGGATTTTTCGAGTCCGGCACGTCATGCGTACCTGCGCACCTGGTGCGGCGGGCGCACGCCGTTTCGGCGAGGCGTCGGGCCGACATTTTTTGTCCCTTCGCTGGCACGCTCGATGCGACGGCCAAGGCATCCATCGCGTCGGCGAGACGGGAAAGGTGGGGCCATGCGCAACCATGTAGACCGGTGGGACGTGGCGCGAAGCGCCGCGGCGCTCATGACGATCGTGCTGCCCGCGACGACCGCCGCCGCGTCGGCCCCGCACGAGATCGCCTCGGCGTTCGTCGTCTCCAAGAGTCAGAACCGCAACCAGGTGCACTACGCGGTGCGGGTCGACGACACGTGTCGGCCCGTCACCGCGGCGCCGGTCCATCCCTACTGGCAGATGCTCGAGAAGGGCCAAGGGGTCACCGAGCCGCTCCTCGATCGGGAGCAGCGCGCCTACGGCATCGAGCGGCAGCAGGTGCAGGGGAAAGCGATCCACGTCGTGCTCCACGCGCTCCCCTCGCGGCCGGTCGAGATCGAGACGTGGCGAGGGCCCGACGGTTCGTGCCTCTCCGCCGCGTTCACGACCATCGGCGGCGCCCGCGCTCGCCTCTTCGACGTCCACCTCCAGGTCAACTGGTTGAACGTCGGCGTGGACTACATCCTGCTGACCGGCTGGCGAGACGACGGCTCCGTCGTGCGCGAGCGCGTCCAGCCGTGAAGGCGAGAGCCCTCGTCAGCGAAGGCCGAGTGCCTCGGGCGTGAGCACGCTCGCGGCGGCGATCCAGGTCGCGGCGAAGCCCATCGCGACCACGGCGAGCACCCGAGCGCGCGCGTTGTAGGGGTTGGAGCGCTCGGTGACGATGGACTTCTTCGCGATGGAGTGCGCCAAGAAGGCGAGCGGGAAGATCAGGAAGCCGAGGAGCGCGAGCTTGAAGGCGAGCTTGGACTCCGCCAGCTGGTCGTGGCGGATCTCGTCCTCGGAGACGATGTCGAGCCACTCCGGCCCATGGAACGCTCCGGCCACGTCGGGCATGCCGAGCTGGTACCAGCGGCGACCCTGGCCGCCCTCCTGGACGCTCGGCTTCTTCGTCGACGGCACGATCAGCGCCGCGAGGGTCCCGATCATCCACTCGACGGAGCCGACGTAGCCAACCTTCTCCCACAGGCGCAGCACCAGCTGGAAGACCAGCAGGCTCAGGACCCAAACCGCGAGCACGCCTGGCCACGAGAAGTACGCGTAGTACCCGAGCCCGAGCGAGAGCGAGAGCAGCGTCCACGGGAGGAACTCGAGGTACTGGTAGTTGTAGACGCTGAAGGCGACGAAGCCGAAGCGCCGGACGTAGCGCGCCGTCGGCGAGCCACCGAAGGCCTCGCCCTTGCCGCGCAGCTCCACCAGCCGGAGGATCAGCAGAGAGCCGAAGAGCCCGAAGCCGTTCAGGGCCAGGAACTGAAAGAGCCATCCGAACGTGCCCATCTGGACGCGTCCCAGCGGCCCGAACGCGCGGTGGTCCCAGAGCTGCTGGTACGCGTCGAGCATCGCCCTCGTCCCCAGCGTCTCGCGGATCCTCGCGAAGCCGGCGGCGAGCCCCGCCGCACCGACGACGAACATGCCCGTCGAGACGAGCATCAGCCTCGGCACCAGCGTCGGGCTCCTCTGCTCCTTCGACTGGGACATCCAGATGCCGATGATGCTGCCGACGAAGGAGATCGAGAGGTACGGGAAGATCGGCTCGGGCTGACCCGCGACCGGGGCCAGCAGGAAGAGCTCGACGAGCTGCCACCACCGCGTCACGTGCTCGAGCGGATACTCCACCCAGCGGTCCGACGGGGCGATCCCCATCTCGCGATAGCTGGCGTAGGGGTAACCGGGGACGATGGCGCCCGCGAGGAGCCAGAGCGGCGCGGTGATCGCCACGACGACGACGGCCCACAGCGCATACTTCCGGATGGCGCTCGCGCCGTCCTTCCGGGCGCCGTGGCGCGAGAAGAGCGCCTGGACGGCGCCGTTGAGGATGATGCACCAGGCGATGGTGTGGATCGTCTCGAAGTGAAAGCCGCGCCAGACCATGATCTCGGCGGCGTGGTAGCCGGGGTCGTAGTAGTGACGCACCCACTGGCCGACCGCTCCGTTGCATCCGATGACCGCCTCGGTCAGCACGGCGAAAAGCAGGAGGATCAGCCCTCCTGCCACCTGACGCACGAAGAGGGCCCTCACGGGTCTCCCCGCCTGCAGGTGCCGCTGCATGCTCACCATGTTTCCGATGGCCGACACGAGCAGGAAGAAGCCCGCAAGGCCGCCGAGGAACGGCACGGCGACGAGGGCGATGATGCTGAGGAGGCGGAGCTCGGCGAGGTGATCGAGCAGCGTGAGGTCGAAGGTGAACATCACGGTGTGGAGGAAGAGCATCACGAAGATCGCCAGCCCTCGCTGGAAGTCGAGACTCGCGAATCGCCTCATCGCTTCACCCGCTTGCACGGAGCCTGCCCGCTCCGGCGCCCTCTTCGATCGTCGCTTGGCGCGCCGAGCCCCTGTCCGATGGACCCGCAGGGGGTGCACGGCACCGCACGTCGTGCGGCGTGCACCCGAGTCAGGGGCGGAGGCGCTCGACGAAGAACGCGACGACGCGCTCGAGCGCCTCGCGCGTGGGGTGGCCCGGCTCGTCGACCAGATGGTGGACGAGCACCGAGTGCGCCATGAGCGGGATGCCGTGCGGGTTACCGCGCGACGAGTCGATCTCGACCGCGATGAAGCGGTCGCCGAGCTCTTCGCGCAGCCGCTCGAAGCGCTCGCCCGGTACGAGCCGGTCGGCGGTGAAGCGCAGGCCCATCACGCACGCGCCGGCGGCCGCACGCTCCTTCACCCGCGCGAGCGTCGCGTCGTCGATGCCGAGGTCGCGTTTCTGCGAGGGCAAGAGCGCGAAGGGAAGCGACGGCTGGCTCAGGACCGGCGCGATCACGCAATCGTCGACCATCATCGCGAGCGCGAAGCCCCCGGTCAGGCACATGCCGATCGCCCCGACGCCGGGACCGCCGCACTCGTCGTGGGCACGGCGCGCGAGCGCGCGCAGCCAGTCGGGGATGGGGCTGTTCTTGCGCGTCGCCCACGTCGTGAACTCGCGAGCGACACACGCACGAGCGAGCGTCGACAGCGCGTACGGGACGCCGATGGGCCGGCCCGGGGTGCCGATGAGCGAAGGCATGTAGACGCGGAACCCGGCGCGAGCGAGCTTGCGCCCGAAGTCGGCGACGCCCGGGTAGAGGCCCGGCGCCTCGTGCATGAGCACGATCGCGGTGCCTTTGCCCGCCGAGTACACGGTGCGCGTCTCACCGAGCAGCTCCACCTCGGCGCGCTCGAAGTCGGGGTACGGCTCGCCCGCGGGCCCATGGGTCGCTATGTGGTCCACGCCACGCAGAATACCCTGCACCGAGGCGTCACGAGCTAGATCCGGCGCGGGGCTCGCGCTATCGCACGGGCTCGCATTCGTAGAGGGCGCGGCACAAGGCGAGCGCGCGCGGCGAGCGCACGCGCCAGTCCATGCGGTTCATCACGTAGCCGAGGGCGAGCCCGTGCACGGGATCGCACCAGCCGAGCGCGCCGCCCATGCCCGCGTGCCCGAAGGCCTCGCGCGTGGGGCCGAAGACCCCCGCGTCCTCCTTGAGGAAGCCCTGCGACCAGCCGAGCGGCTTCTGCAGCACGCGGTCGCGCTCGGACCAGCTCTGGCGCTCGTAGATCGGCGATACGCGGTCCTCGCGGACGAAGGTGCGGCTCTCGTGCCGGCCGCCGCCCGCGAACGGAAGGTACGCGCGCGCGAGGCCTCGAGCGCTCGCCGTCGCCGAGGCCCACGCGAGCTGAGCCCGCCGGATCGGCGGCTCGTTGTAGGCACGGAGGCCCCGCGGATCGAGCTTCGGATTGCCGAAGGCGCCACGGACGAGCGACCGCCGCGCGAGCGCGGCGCGGAGGACACGCGCTTCGGTGCAGCCGGGGCGCCGCAGCGCGACCCCCAGCATCCCCGAGAGCCGCTCGCCGACGCTCGGCGTGACGAGCGTGGCGATCTTCGCGTCGAGCTCCGGCGGCGTTCCCAGGCGCACGTCCGAGCCGAGCGGCTCGAAGAGCTCCCGCTGGAGGAACGGACCCATCGGCTCGCCGGCGACACGCTCGAAGAGCTCGCGGGCGTACATCCCGAAGGTGATGGCGTGATAGCCCTGCGACGCCCCGGGCTCCCACTTGGGCCGCTGCGCCTCGATCGCGTCTCGCAGGCGATCGGTCGCGTCCTCGCGCACGCAGTCGGCCATCGTGAGCGGGCGATCGAGCGCGCACAGGCCCGCGCGGTGGTTGAGCAGCGTCCGCACGGAGACGGCTTCTTTGCCGCCGCGCGCGAAGCCGGGCCAGTAGGCGGAGACGGGCGCGTCCCAGTCGAAGGCGCCGCGCTCGGCAAGGAGGAGAAAGGCCATCGCCGCGAGGCCCTTGGTCACGGAGAAGACGACGATGCGCGTGTCCTCTTCCCAGGGCCGCTGCGAGGCGACGTCGGCGAGCCCACCCCAGACGTCGACCACGCACGCCCCGCGGAAGAACACGGTGAGCCCGGCGCCCACCTCTTCGCCGCGCTCGAGGTGCGCCGCGAAGGTCCGCGCGACCGGCTCGAAGCCGTCCGCATAGCGACCGCGTGCGGGGAAGGGAGCGTCTTGCACGCTCGCGAGCCTACAGCGACGCGTACAGCGCGTCGATCATGCGCATGCCACGCGGGTCCGGCGGCATCCCGGGTTGCATCTGGTTCATGACGTAGGCGAAGCCGACGCGGGTCTCGGGGTCCGCCAGGGCCATGGACCCTCCGGCGCCGAAGGATCCGAAGACGGCGCTCGATGACCCGAAGCGTGCACCCGCGGTCGGAAGCGAGAAGCCGAGCCCGAATCGCGTCGGCATGCCGAAGAGAACGGCGTCAGGACCGTTGGCTTGCTCGCTCCGCGCCCGCTCGATGCTCGCCGGGCTCAGCACCCCGACGCCGTCGACCTCGCCTCCGCGGGCAAGCGCACCGAACACGCGAGCCAGCGCACGGGCGGTCGTGTGCGCGTTTCCCGCGGGGATCTCCGCCCCGCGCCAGGCGCGCGTGTTCATGTCGGCGATGGTCTTCGGCGGGTTGTTCAGCGCCTTCTGCACCATCGGCGGCGCGTGCTTCATGAGCTCGACCTCGAGGTCTGGCTCGGTGGTGGGGATCGGGATGAACTCGGCGACGCGCGCGTCGTGCTCGGGGCCGAAGCCGATGTGGCAGTCGATACCCAGCGGCTCCGCCACCTCTTCCCGAAAGAACGTCCCGAGACTCTTGCCCGTGGTCCGCCGCACGACCTCCCCGACGAGCCAGCCGAACGTGAACGCGTGATACCCGTGCTGGGTGCCGGGCTCCCACCATGGCTTCTGCGCGGCGAGCGCGTTCGTCATCCTCTTCCAGTCGTAGAAGGCCTCCGTCGGCAGGGGCTCGTCGATCGCCGGCAGGCCGGCGCGGTGGCTGAGGAGGAAGTGCACCGGCATCGAAGCCTTGCCCGCCTGCGCGAACTCCGGCCAGTACCTGGCGACCGGCGCGTCGAGGTCGAGCGACCCACGGTCGACCAGACGATGCACGCAGACCGCCGTCAGCCCTTTGGTCGTCGACGCGACGTTGACGATCGTGTCGCGCGTCCACGGGCGGGTCCGCGCGGCGTCGGCGTATCCTCCCCA
>DATIQP010000671.1:0-14949 GCA_035470765.1 Polyangiaceae bacterium
CGCCGGACGAGAGCGGCGCGCTGGCGCGCACCTTCGACGATTGGATGAAATCCCCGGACGGCTGGCTGTCGGGGTATCCGCGCGCGAACGTCGTCGTCTTCGACTACTTCGACGTGCTCACCGGCGACGGACGGTACGACGTTTCAGCGTACGCGTCCGGCGCCGGTGACAGCCATCCTTCGAGCGTGGGAAACGAACGAGCCACCGCGGCGTTCGTGCCCTTCTTGAACCGCGCGCTCGACCGCTTCGAGCGCGAAGGAGCGAAGTAGCTCCTCCGCGTCACATCACCAGGCCGCCGTCGACGTCGACGCAGCGCGCGTCGAAGTAGTCGCACTCGAGCACGAACTTGACCGCGAGCCAGATGTCCTCCGGGTCGCCGATGCGCCCGACCGGGATCGCGGCCACGAGCGCGTCGCGCGCCTTCTGGTTCATGCCCTTGGTCATCGGCGTCTCGATCATGCCCGGGGCGATGGCGCCCACGCGAATGCCGAACGGCGCGAATTCGCGGGCCCAGGTGACGGTGTTGGCGGCGAGCGCGGCCTTGGCGGCGACGTAGTTCGACTGGCCGCGATTGCCATGACGCGAGACCGACGAGATGTTGACGATGACGCCGGGCCTCATGCCCGTCTCGGCCATCTTCGCCGCGACCTCGCGAGCCATGAGCGTGGCGCCTGTCAGGTTGACGCCGATGACGGCGTTCCAGTCGGCCGCGGACAGCTTCTTGATGGCGCCCGTCTCCCGGTCCTTCTTGATCAGCAGCCCGTCGCGGATGATACCGGCGTTGTTGACGAGCGCGTTCAGGCCGCCCATCGCGTCGTGGGCCCACGCGACGAAGGCCGAGCACTCGGCCTCGCTCGACACGTCGAGCTTGCGGGTGAGGATGCCCGGGGGCAGCTCTCGGAGCATGGCCTCGTTGACGTCGCCCACGGCGACCCGTGCGCCCGCGGCGTGCAGGCGCTTCGCGAAGTGCGCGCCCATGCCGGACGCGCCGCCCGTGACGATGATCTTCAGTTGGTCGAGTTGCATAGCTTGCTCCAAAACCAGTCGGCGATGGGTGGGTACAGCGTCTTCTGGGCCTTGCTGCCGACGACGGCGCCGACGTGGCCGCCGGAGGCCGTGACGACTTGCTTGTCCTTCGAGCTGACCTTCTCGGCGAGCGCGAGGGCCGCCGCCGGGGGACAGATCGTGTCGCGGTCGGCGACGATCGAGAGCAGCGGGCAGCGGATGTTGGCGAGGTCGACGCGCTCGCCCATCACCGCGTGCTCGCCGCGCACCAGGCGGTTCTCTTGATAGAGCTCGCGGATGTAGGTGGTGTAGGCCGCGGCGGGGAAGGGGATGTTGTCCCCGGCCCACGTCTCGAGCGCCTCGAAAGCGTCCCGAAACGCGGGGTCGTCCCCCCGGTCCGCCAGGCCGAACCACTTGGCGAGCTGCCCGGTCGGCCGCAGCGCCCAGAAGCCGCTCTGCATCTGCATCGGCGAGACGTTGCCGGCGGAGGCGACCGCCTCGGCGTCGAAATGTTGCGGCGCAACGAGCTCGGTCAACAGGCCGCCCTTCGCGAAGTCGACGGGGCCGGCGAGGTTGGCGAGCGCCGCGACGCGGTCCTGGTTGCGGGCGGCTGCGATGGCGCTGAGCGTGCCGCCCATGCAGTAGCCGAGCACGCCGAGCCGCTCCTGACCGGTGACCCGCAGCACGCGGTGCATCGCGTGCTCGAGCCGCCGGACGACCTCGTCCCACGAGAGGTGCCGGTCCTCGTCCTGGGGCACGCCCCAGTCGAGGCAGAAGACGTCGAGGCCGCGCGCGGCGAGCGCCGCGGCGAGGCTGGCGCCGGGTCGCAGGTCGAGCACGTACCAGCGGTTGATCATCGAGGGTACGAGCAGCAGCGGCAATCGCGGCTCGGTCGGCTTTTCCGCGGAACGGAACCTGACGAGCGTCGAGTTCCCGAACGTCGCGACGGCGTCTCGCGGCGTGGGCGCGAGCGGAATGGGCCAGGACCACGGGGTCCCGGCCCCTGCAAACGTCTCCGCCATGCTCAGCCCGTCTTGGTCGCGAGCACGTCCGCCCCGTGCTGGACGGCGTGAAGCGTGAGCTTGCGCCACTCGGCCGCGAGCTGCCCGGTGTAGGCGATCGACTCCTTGGCGAGCTTGGACATCTCGTCCACCATCGCGCCGGCCTGCTCGAGCCCCTTGCCTTCGAGCTTGCCCCACTCCTCCGAGGCGACCTTCAGCCGGTCCATGTGCTCGTCGGCGGCCTTCTTCCAGAACCCCATCCACTGTTGCGATGCAGCAAACGCGTCGTTCGACATGATGTCCTCCTTGATGGCCGGCAGCATAAGTCTGCCTCGGCGGGCGTCAAGGAGAAATGTTGCGACGCAACAAAGTCGTGGTCAGCGAACCCAGGCCGGGGTCCTGCGGGCGAAGTACGCGGCCATCGCCTCCAGGTGCTCCGGCCCCGACCACGTGCGCACGAAGGCCTCGCGCTCGAGCGGGCGCACGTGCGCGTAGAGCGCGGCTTGCGCACCGCGGAGCAGGGCCTTCATCTCGGCGACGGCCGCCGGCGCGCCCGCCGCGATGTCCTGAGCCCACGCCAGCGCCGTGATGACGGCGGCGCCCGGCTCCGCGACCCAGTCGACCAGCCCCATCGCGCGGGCCTCGACCGCGCTGAGCTCCTGCGACGTGTAGAGCGCGCGCGCCGCGGCGCCCGGGCCCACGAGGGCCACGAGGCGCGGGAGGCTGCCCCACGCGGTGGTGGCGCCCATCCGCGCCTGCTTGAAGCAGATGCGCGCCGAGTCGTCGGCGATGCGCATGTCGCACGCGAGCGCGAGCTCGGCGCCGCCGCCGATGGCCACGCCGCCGAGGGCGGCGATGACGGGGAAGTGCAGCTCGCCGATGCGCCGGCAGACGTGCTCGCCCGCGTCGCTCAGGTAGGCGGCGTCAGCCGGGGTGTTCTTGTCGCGGAGCTCCTGGAGATCGCCGCCGGAGGCGAAGGCTCCCCGGCCGGTGAGCACGGCGGCGCGGACGCTGCCGTCGGCGGCCGCGGCCTCGATCGCCTCGACCAGCTTGCCGAGGAGCGCGGAGCTGAGGGCGTTCCTCGCCTCGGGGCGATCGAGCGTCCAGACGACGACGGGACCTTCACGCTCGATGCGCAGCACTTCGTCCTCCGCGGAGGCGGCGCGGCCGCCGTTCGTGCTCGAGCGCGGCGTCCTTGCGGGCGAGCTTGCGCCGCGTGCGGCGCCGCAACAAGCGCTCGGCATGGCGGACGATCGCACCCGCCACGTCCACGCCGCTCGTGCGCTCGATGCCCTCGAGCCCGGGCGAGCTGTTGATCTCGAGGATCTTGGGCCCGGTCTTGCTCTCGAGCAGGTCGACGCCCGCCACCTCGAGGCCCATGACCTTGACCGCGGCGATGGCGGCCTGCGCGTACGCGGGGTCCAGTCGCACGCGCACGCCGAGGCCACCGCGGTGGAGGTTGGAGCGGAACTCGCCGGCCTTGGCCTGGCGCCGCATGGCCGCGACCACGCGGTTGCCCACCACGATGGCGCGCAGATCGCGCCCGCGCGACTCGGCGATGTACTCCTGCAAGATGATGTCCTGGCCCATGGCCCAGAGCGTCTCGAGCAGCGAGCTCACGGCCTGCGGCGTCTCGGCGATCATCGTGCCGATCCCCTGCGTGCCCTGCTGCAGCTTCACGATGGCGGGTGTGCCGCCGATGAGCCCGAGGGCGACGGCGACCGCGTCGGGCGTTCGCGCGCACACGGTCGTCGGTACGTCGATGTTCTTCTTCGTCAAGAGCTGCATCGCGCGGAGCTTGTCGCGCGAGCGCGCGATGGCGATCGCGGTGTTGAGCATCGGCACGCCCATCATGTCGAACTGCCGCACCACCGCGAGGCCGTAGTTGGTGATCGATGCGCCGATGCGCGGGATGACCATGTCGGCCGGGGGCACGGGGTGGTCGCCGAGGTAGAGCGAGGGGCGGCCCTTGGAGACGACGATGTGGAAGTCGAGCGGATCCGCGACCGACACCTCGTGGCCGCGCGCTCGCGCCGCGAGGACGAGCCGGCTCGTGGAGTAGAGGGTGGTGCTTCGGGAGAGCAGGAGGAGCCGCACGTCGGCCGGAACGTATCGGCTCACCCTTTCCCGCCGCAAGCCCCGCCTGAGGTCCCGCCAAAGGCGGGCCGACGGCCCGAAGGGCACGCCGCCTGAGCGGGGCGATTCAGTGCGGGAAAAACCAGGCAGAGGCGATGATCGCTGCAGCGAGGAGGCGAAGGATGAGGTGCGTTCGGGGGCTCACGTCTTTCGCTGGAGCATTCCATGTGCCATGGGTTTTCCCCCGGCACGGCGCGGGATCGGGCGCCGCGAGCGTGTCCGTGCGGACGCGCGTGCGCGGGCGCGAAGCTGCGGTAGGCTACGCGCGAATGGTCCAACACCGCCCGTCCCCCATCACCGACGACGAGCCGCTCGAGCTTCCGCCGAGCGACGGCGACACGATCGACGACGACGAGGAGTCCGCTTCGGCGGACGACGTTGCGTCCGTCCCCGCAGACGCTGCCGACCCGTACGACGACGCGACCGGCGAGGACGCGCCGCTCGAGGCGGAGGTCGATCTCGACGGAGACGAAGCCAGCGCCGTCGGGGACGACGACGTCGGCTTCGCGGTCCACGAGCAGGATGTGCCCGAGATGGCGCTGAGCGAGGCCGCTCTCGGCGACGAAGAACCCCCCGGCGTGCACGGGGAGGACTTCGGGATCGTCGACGACGAAAAGGACGAGGTGCGCGACGCGGGCGAGGAGGGCTTCGACTCGGCGGAGCCGGAGCTGCGCGTCGAAGATCTGCCGCAGCTCGACGAGGGCGGCGACGACGAGCTGTCGCTCGAGGAGGCGATCGAGCCCCAACCCTCCACGGCAGAGCTCCGCTGGGACGATCGCAGCTTCGAGCGTCACGCTCTGCACCGGCTCGGGCACGTCGTGGGGCTGCGCGCCAGGGGCGGCCTCGAGGTCCTCCTCGCGGACGGCTCGGCCCTGCGCTCGGTGGACCGCGGCCGCACGTTCTCGGTCGCCGATCACGTCGACCTCGACGACGAAGCCGTCGTGGAGCGCGGTCGCGCTCGGGCGCTCCTGCGCGAAGGAGTGGGTGTGCTGCGTACCCTCGGGGACGGCCCGCTCGTCCCGCTGGAATCGACCGAGGGGGCCATGGCGTTCACGCTGCTGGAGGACGGGACGGTCATCGCCGCCATCGAGTCCGAAGGCGACCGGTCGCAGCTCGTCAGCGTCAGCGTGGAAGGGACATGCACGATCGTGGCGGACGTGAGCATGGAGTGCGACGACGAGTCTCAGGGAGGCTCCCCGGCCGTCGAGGCGCTCGTCGCGGACGAACGGGCGGGCCTGGTCTGGGTGGGCGGCGCCTTCGGCCTGCTCGCGTTCCAGCTCCCGGCGTCGCCGTCCAAGTCTCCGCCCAGATAGCTCGCGAGTTGGCCGCAAAGGCGGCATCGTGATAGGGGGCAGACCCATGTCCGTCATCGTCCAGAAGTACGGTGGTTCCTCGGTTGCGGACGTCGAGAAGCTCGGCAAGGTGGCCGACAAGGTCGTCGCCGCCAAGCGTGCGGGCCACGAGGTCGTCGTCGTCGTCAGCGCGATGGGCAAGACGACCGACGAGCTCATCGCGCTGGCCAAGCGCGTGGCGAAGGAGCCTCACCGGCGCGAGCTCGACATGCTCGTCACGACGGGCGAGCGCGTCTCGATGGCGCTGCTCGCCATCGCCATCCAGGCCCGTGGCGAGGACGCCATCAGCTTCACCGGCAGCCAGTCGGGCATCATCACCAACGATCGCCACTTCGACGCCCGCATCATCGAGGTCCGCCCGCACCGCATCGAGGACGAGCTCGCGCGCGGCCGCATCGTCATCGTCGCGGGCTACCAGGGCATGAGCTACAAGCGCGAGATCACCACGCTCGGCCGCGGAGGCTCGGACACGACCGCGGTGGCGCTCGCCGCGGCGCTCTCGGCCGAGCGCTGCGAGATCTACAGCGACGTCGACGGCGTCTACTCCGCGGACCCTCGTGTCGTCCCCGAGGCGACGCACCTGCCGGAGCTCGATCTCGCCATGCTCCAGGAGATGGCCGAGGGCGGCGCCAAGGTGCTCAACGCGCAGGCCGTCGAGTGGGCGCGCCGCGCCAAGATCGCCATCTTCGCACGCAAGACGGCCGACCCCGTGGGGGCGAACGGCCACCCCGCCAAGCAGACCATCGCGGCGGAGGCAGCCGACGCCAGCCGTGCTCGCGCCGTCGCGGCGATGGACCGCGTCGTGTTGCTCGAGCTCGAATCGAGCGCCTTCGGCGAGGTGCTCGGCGCGCTCACGCAGCTCGAGGTCCCTTTCGTCGACGCGATGGCGGCCGGCACGTCCGCCTCGTGCGTCGTGCCGCTGCTGAACCTCCCCGACTGGGAGAAACGCCGGGCCTCGCTCGAGGCGCGAGTGGGGTCCAAGGTCTCGATCTCGGGCGGGCTCGCCCTGGTCAGCGTCGTGGGCGATGGCCTCGCGACCTCCGCCGGGCTGGGGAGGTTCCTCGCCACGCTCGAAACGCACGGGGCGGCGCCGCGCTCGGTCTTCGCTGGGCCGTTGCGGCTCGCGGCGGCGATCGCCTCCGAGAAGCTCGGCGACGTGCAGCGCGCGCTCCACGCGGCGTTCGTGGGGTAGTCGCCGCCGCGGGGCCGGCCTTGCGCGGCCGCGCCGCACGCGGTAAAGCCCGCACGCCGTGAGCGAATCCACCCCGCCTGAAAAGCCGGCTTCGAAGAAGAAGAAGAAGTCCCCCGCGCAGATGCAGAAGGAGCTGCGCGAGCTCGGGAAGCCGACCGCCGAGCGGCCGCCGCTCGATCTGAAGAAGCTCTACCTCCGCGTCGGTGGCATCATCGCCGTCGGCTGGGTGCTCGCCATCGGCATCGGCTCGTACACCCACTCGCTCTTGCCCGCCTACGTCGCCGCCGCGGTCACGCTCGTCGCCATCGGCGCCGGGATCTGGCTCGTGCGCTACATGCGAAAATCGGAGGCGCTCGGCGCGCTGCTCCGCCAGGCCGACACGGAGGAGGGCCGCAAGGACGCGCTGCAGAAGCTCGAGGCGGACTTCAAGAAGGGCGATGTCCAGGCCGCCATGGCCCGCGCGCAACTCGAGATGCAGGAGGATCCGCGCAAGGCCCTCGAGACGCTCGAGAGCATCAACCTCGCCAAGCAGATGACGCCCGTGGCCGATCAGGTGCGCGCGTTGCGTGCCTCGATTCACCTCTCGGTCGGCGAGCCGCAGAAGGCGCGCGCGCTGGCGGACCAGCTCGAGCTCGGCAAGCAGCAGGAGCCCAAGACCCGCGCCATGTTCGCCGCCGTGGCGGGCGAGGCGTGGGCGCGCACGGGGGCGGGCAAGAAGGCCATCGAGGTGCTCGAGCTCTTCAACCCCGACGACGACGACCTCGCCGAGATGCGCATCCAGATGTGGCGCGCGCGAGCCTTCGCCTACGCGTCGACCGGCGACATGAAGGCCGCCAAGCGCGCCCTCAAGAAGCTCGCGGATACGAACATCAACCTGCTCGGCATGTTCATGGGCAAGAAGATCCATCCGCTGCTGCAACGCGCGGCGAGCGATCTGGCGAAGCAATCCGGGGCGATGCAGGTCAAGATGACGCAGAGGCGGATGTGAAGAGGCGGACGGCCTCGCGCAGCTGCGCCGGGTCGAGCGGGGCGTAGCCGAGGCGGAAGTAGGGAAGGGCGCGCCCGTCGAACGTGAAGCGGCGCGCGGTGTGCACGAGGACGCCCGCGGCCTCGGCGCGCGCGGCCCACGCGTCCACGTCGACCTTCGACGTGCAGCGCGCCCACACCGCGAGGCCGCCCGCCGGCAGCTCGAAGCGCAGCTCGGGCAGCGACCTTTCGAGCGCGCGGGCGAGCACGTCGCGGCGCTCCCGGTACACCTTGCGCATCTTGCGCGTGTGACGCGCGATGACTCCGTCCTCCACGAGCTCGGCGACGGCCCGCTCGAGCGCGAGGTCCCCCTGCCGATCGATGAACGTCCGCAGCTCGCTCGCGCGCGCGAGCATCGCAGGAGGCGCCACGAGGAAGCCCATCCGCAGCCCCGGAGCGAGCACCTTCGAGAGCGTGCCGACGTAGACCACGTGCGATCCGTCGTCGGCGCTGGCCAGAGGAAGCGTGGGCCGCCCCTCGTAGTGGAACTCGTGATCGTAGTCGTCCTCGAGGATCGCGAGGCGCGCGCGCCTCGCGAGCGCGAGCAGGGCGAGGCGCCGGCCCGCCGGGAGGGTCGCGGTGGTCGGGTACTGGTGGTGGGGCGTCGTGTAGACCGCACGGATCGAGCGCTTCGCGACGAGCGCCTCGAGCGCGTCGACCCGCAGACCCTCGCGATCCACGGGGATCGGCACGAGCTCCGCGCCCGCGAGCCTCAGCGCCTCCCACGCCGGCCTGTAGCCGTAAGCCTCGACCGCGACCACGTCGCCGGGCGCGAGCAGCGTGCGCGCCGCGAGGTAGAGGGCCATCTGGGCGCCGCGCGTCACGAGCACGCCGTCCTCGCCCGCGACGACGCCGCGCGTCTGCGCGAGCAGCGTCGCGAGCGCCGCGCGCAGCCTTCGGTCACCCCGCGGATCGCCGTACGAGAGCAGCTCGCGCGCGTTCCGCACGAGAGCGCGCCGGAACGCGCGTACGAGCTCCAGGTGGGGTGCCGCGCGCAGATCCGGGATGCCCCCGAGCAGCGGATACTTTGCGAACGCGACGGCCTTGCCCTGGTAGTGCTTGCGCGCCGCCTCGGAGACCGCAGCTCCGCGCAGCTCGAACGCCGGCCGCTGCGCGTCGCGCCGCCTCGACTGAAGGCCACGTGGTGCGCGCGGCGCGAGATCGGGCAGCTCCCGGCTCACGAACGTGCGGCTTCCCTCCACCGTCTCGATCCAGCCTTCGAGCTTCAGCTCGCCGATCGCCGCCAGCACCGTGTTGCGGTTTACGCCCATCGACTCGGCCAGCTCGCGGCTGCTCGGCAGCGCATCGCCGGGGCGGAGGCGCCCGGCCCGGATGGCGTCCGTCACCGCGCGGGTGATGGCCAGGAACTTGGGCCCGGGCGCATCCGGGGGTGGCAGGGGGAAAGACGTGAGCATGCTAACGAGTGGCCTACCAAAGATATCAGAACTGGCTCAAATGGATAGACCAGCCTGGGCCATGATGAGCGCATGCGCAAGGAAATCTTCCGTATGTCGCGCCCCGATGCGATGGCCCTGCTCGAGCGCGCCCCGTTCGTGCGCGTCGCGACCACCGACGCGGGCGGGCGGCCGATGCTGCGCGCGGTCAACGCCGCGATGGTCACCGACAGGCTCGTCTTCCACGGCGCACCCGCAGGCGAGAAGGTCGAGGCGATCGGCCGCGAGTGCGTCGTCTCGGCCGAGGAGGTCGTCGCTTCCATCCCCAGCTATTTCATCGATCCGGAGCGCGCGTGCCCTGCGACGACGCTGTATCGCTCGGTGCAGATCCATGGACGGCTCGAGCCCATCGAGGACGCTGACGACAAGGCCGCCGCGCTGAGCGCCCTGCTCACCAAGCACCAGCCCGAGGGCGGCTTCGTCCCGCTCGATCCGGAGCACCCGCTCTATCGCAGGACGCTCGCGAGCCTGCTCGTCGTGGGCGTGAGCCTCGAGCGCCTCGACGGAAAAGCGAAGCTGGGTCAGAACCGCACGCCTGACGAGCAGCGCCGGATGGTGGAAGCCCTTTGGCGCCGCGGCGCTCCGGGCGACCCGGCCGCGATCCACGCCGTCATCGCGGCCAACCCCAAGATGCCTGCGCCGGACTTCCTGCGCTCGCCGGCAGGCGTGCGCCTGGAGTGTCACGCTTCGGGGCTCGCCGACGCGCAGGCCGTAGCCACGCTGCTCGCCGACGCGTACTGGAACGATCGCTTCACGCGTGCCGAGATCGTCGATTCCCACCTTGCGTCGCCAGCGTGGGTCGTCGCCCGCGACGAGGCCGGCCGCATCATCGCCTCCGCGCGCGCCATCTCGGACCGCGCGAAGTACGCGTGGGTCTACGACGTCATCGTCGCCCCGGACTGGCGCGGCAAGCGGGTGGGCGACGCGGTGGTCCGGCTGCTGCTGGATCACCCGGCCGTCCGCGGAGCCAAGCTCGTCCGCCTCGGGACGCGCGACGCCATGCGCTTCTACGCAAAGATGGGCTTCATCGAGCGCAAGGACCTACCACCGAGGCCCTACGAGTCGACCGAGATGGTCCGCGCCCGCTAGTTTCGCGATCAGCCGATGCCGCCGAGGTGCGCGCGCGCCAGCGGGCGCAGCGACACCTCGGGCAACAGCTCGGCGAAGCTGACCACGATCGAATCCGGCGCCTCGGTCTCGATCAGCTTGCGGACGAAGCGGCGGATGTCCGGCTGCGTGAGCAGGACGAGCGGCGCTTCGGGCGCCTGCAGGCGGCCCTCGGTGAAGGCGCGGCGGATGGCGGCGACGACGTCGCGCGCGGCGGGCGGAGCGAGCGTGAGGAAGGCGCCGTTCGGCGTCCGCGTGACGGCGCGGCGGACCGTGTCCTCGATGGTGGGATCGAGCAGGTACACGCCGAGCTGCGCCGAGCCCCGCGTGAGCCGGAAGGTGATCGCGCGGCGGAGCTGCCCTCGTACGAACTCCGCGAGGTTGAGCGGCTCCTTCTCGGTGCTGGCGACGACGGCGAGCGCCTCGAGGATCGCGCGCAGGTCGCGGACGCTGATGCGCTCCTCGACGAGCCTGCGCAGGACGTCGGCGAGCAGCGTGAGCGACACGGGCTTGGGCACGACGTTGCGCACGACGGCGGGAGCGAACTGCTCGAGCTCGTCGAGCAGGCGCTGGGTCTCGGCCATGCCGAGGAAGTCGGCCGCGCGCGCCCGCAGCAGCTCGGCGGCCTCGCTGGTGACGAAGTCGATCGCCTGGTCCTCGCCGAGCGCGGGGTCGACGGCGACCAGCTTGGCGGGGACCTCGTGGAGCGAGACGAGGACGTGGCGGTTCGGGAGCCCGACGACGACGCGTACGCGAGGGGCGGGGAGCGGCACGCCGAGCTCGGTGAAGACGAGCTCGCGCAGCCCGAGCGCGCGAGCACGGACGCCGAGGCGATCGGAGTCGCCTGCGGGCTTGTCGTCGAGCAGCGCCGCGAGGTCCTCGCTCACCTCGAGGCTCCACGGCACCACCATCGGCACGAACTGCGGCCCGCGGCGGGTCTGCGGGGTGGGCGTCGGCTCGGTGGCGGCGCGCTGGTCGTCGCGCGCGAGCTGGCGGGAGCGCGCCCGCGCGACGAAGAAGAGCATGGCGGCCAGGAGGAGGAACGGCGCTGTCGGCAGGCCGGGCACGACCGCGAGCAAGAGGACGAAGACCGAGGCGACGCGCATGGCCTTGGGCGTGCCGAAGAGCTGCCGCGAGAGCTCCTCGCCCAGTGGGGTGTCCGGCTCCTCGCTCGCGGTGCGCGTGACCAGCACCCCCGCGGCAGTAGAGAGCACGAGCGCGGGGATCTGCGACACGAGACCGTCGCCGATGGTGAGCAGGCCGTAGCGCTTGAGGGCGAGGACCGCGGGCAGGCCCTTCTGGCCGACGCCGATGGCGAGGCCTCCGAGGATGTTGACGACGGTGATGACGAGCGACGCGATGACGTCGCCCTTGACGAACTTCATCGCGCCGTCCATCGACCCGTAGAACTGGCTCTCGCGGGCGAGCGCGCGCCGGCGCCGCCGCGCCTCGTTGCCGTCGATGGTGCCGCTGCGGAGCTCGGCGTCGATGGCCATCTGCTTGCCGGGCATGGCGTCGAGGACGAATCGCGCGCCGACCTCGGCCACGCGCTCGCCGCCCTTGGCGATGACGACGAACTGGATGATGGTCAGGATCAGGAAGACGACGCCGCCGACCACGTAGTTGCCGCGCACGACGAAGTTTCCGAACGCGCGGATGACCTCGCCGGCGTTGGCCTGCAGGAGGATCAGCCGCGACGACGAGACGTTCAGCGCGAGCCGGAACAGGGTCGTGAGCAGCAGGACGGTCGGGAACGTGGCGATCGCGAGGGCGTCCGGCACGTAGAGGACCACCAGCAGGATGGCGACCGACATCGACAGGTTGGTGGCGATGAGGATGTCGAGCAGCCACGTGGGCAGCGGCACGATCATCATCGCCACGACGGAGACGACCAGCACGGCGAGGGCGATGTCCGCCACGCCGAACTTCGCCCGCCTCTGCAGCAGCCCCAGTGCCGATGCCACGGGCCGAAGCTAGCAAGGTTCGGGCGGGAAAGAGGCGACTTTTCGGTGGCGAAGGGAAAAGCCGTCTATACTTGCCTTTCGGAGATGAGCGTCCGCCGTCGTTCGAGCGACAAGATGGCTGCCGTCGCCGTGCCGCAATTCCGGCGCGTCGGCTACGGGCTGTCCGACGTCGGCCGCAAGCGCGCCACGAACGAGGACGCGTACTTCATGGACGACCGGATCGGCCTCTACGTCGTGGCCGATGGGATGGGCGGCCACGCGGCGGGCGAAGTGGCGAGCCAGGAGGCCGTGGAGACGATCTACGGGATGGTCAAGAGCGGCGCCGGGTCGCTGCGCGAGCTGTTCGACCCGCTCGACGACGCCTCGGTTCGCAAGGCGTGCCGGCTCATGGAGAGCTCGGTGCAGGCCGCGACCTACTTCGTCTATTCGATGGCCGAGCTCGATCGGGGCAAGAGCGGCATGGGCACGACGATCAGCGCGATCCTGTTCTGCGGCGGCTACGCGATCACCGCGCAGGTGGGCGACAGCCGGATCTACCGCGTCGTCGGCGACACGGTGGAGCAACTCACCGAGGACCACACCCTCATCGCCTGGCAGCTCAAACAGGGCCTCATCACGCCGCAGGAGGCGAAGACCTCGCCGCACCGGAACGTGATCACGCGCGCCGTCGGCAACCGCGACTACGTCGAGGTGGACACGCGCCTCATCGCGCTCGAGAAGGGCGACCGGTTCCTTCTGTGCAGCGACGGGCTGCACGGGTACCTGCGCGAGGGCGACGTGGCACCGGTGGTGCGGCTGGGAGGGGATGCGGCGGTGAACCGCTTCATCGAGCTCGCGAACGAGCGCGGGGGCAAGGACAACATCACCGCGGTGCTCGTGGAGTTGGACTAGGAGCGGGGCGCCGGAACCCGGCGTGCGCGACGGTCGGCGAAAAATCCACAAACTTGTCCTGGCACGGCCGCTTCTGGTAACGGCGTGGGCGGAGCGTGCAGCCCTGTGTCCGAAAGGACACGAGCTGGACGCACGTCGCGCGAAAATCCGCAGTACTCTCGCGCGGCGCCGGACGTGGGTGCTTGGCCCGAAATGTGGACGTTCCAGGTTTCGGGAAGCGAGGAATCGATGGAACGACGGCGCAAGGTGGGGGTGATCATGGGCGGTCCGAGCGCGGAGCGCGACGTGTCGCTCCGCACCGGCGAAGGGGTGGCCAAGGCGCTCGAGGAGCGCGGGCACTCGGTCGCGCGCATCGTGTTCTCCACGGGCGACGTGCTGCCCGAGCTGATCAAGGCCTCGCGCATCGACGTGGCGTTCCTGGCGCTGCACGGGCGTGGCGGCGAGGACGGCTGCGTCCAGGGGATGCTCGAGCTGCTCGGCATTCCGTACACCGGTTCCGGCGTGCTCGCGTCGGCGCTGGCGATGGACAAGCTCAAGGCCAAGGAGATGTTCCGGCTGCACAACGTCCCGACGCCGCCGTACTACGTGGCCTCCGACGCGGACCTGACCGACCTCGAAGAGGTGCACGGGAGCTTCGGGTTCCCGGTCATCGTCAAGCCGCGAGGTGAGGGCTCGAGCGTCGGCGTGACCAAGGCGCACAACCTCGCCGAGCTTGCGTCCGGCATCGAGAAGGCGCTGGCGCACGACACGTGCGCGCTGGTCGAGCGCTTCATCCCCGCGATGGAAGTCCACGTCGGCCTGCTCGACGGGCGCGTGCTCGGGGCCATCGAGGTGGTGCCGAAGAGCGGCCTGTACGACTACCACTCGAAATACACCGCGGGCGCGACGGAGTACATCTGCCCGCCGCGGCTTCCGTCGACGCGCGCGCGCGGGGTGATGACCCTGGCCGAGCGGGCGGCGAAGGCGCTCGGCTGCACCGGCGCGTGCCGCGTGGACGTCCTCGTGACCGAGGGCGAGAACGAGTACGTGCTCGAGGTAAACACGCTGCCGGGCATGACGCCGACCTCGCTCTTGCCGAAGATCGCCGCGTCGGCCGGCATCGATTACGACGCGCTCTGCGAGGCCATTCTCGACGGCGCGACGCTGCGCGCGGGCCTGCGCCCGGCCGTGCGCCCCGCGGCGGCGTCGCACGTCTCGCTCCACGACGTGGAGGAGAGCGAGCCGATTTCGGCCGTGAAGGTCGGCTAGTCGCTCGTCGCGCAGCGACGGCGACGGAAACGTGGACTAGTCGCGGAACAAGAGAATCGTCAGCTCCACGAAGCGGGCCTCTTCCTCGTCGCTGCGCGCGGCCCCGGCGGCTTCGAGGGCGCGCTGCTCGGCGTCGGCGGCGGTGAAGGCGGCGGCGTCGAGCGGCTGCTGGCCCTTCTGCGCGAAGTACGCGAAGGTCTCGCGGTAGCTGAGATAGCGCTTGTGCACCTCGGGATCCATGCCGCCACCATGGCCCGGGGGTCGGGGCGCCGCAAGGGCGACGTCCTAGTGTAGGATGCGCGCGCCGTGCGTGGGCTGGCGCTTATCTTGGCGATCTCGATGGCTCTCGCCGTGGCGACGCTGTCGGCGATCGCAGCGGCCCAGCAGGGCGCGGTCCCGCCACGCATCAAGGCCGAGGCGGAGGCCGTCTACCCCGAGGCGGCGCGAGGGCTTGAACGGGAGGTGTTGCTCGTCGTCACCATCGACGCGGAGGGCCGCGTGACGGACGCGCAGCTCGCCGAGCCGACCGGGGACGCGCTCGACGACGTCGCGCTCGACATGGTCCGCCGCTAC
>DATIQP010000672.1:0-2933 GCA_035470765.1 Polyangiaceae bacterium
CGCGATGCTGATCCTTTGCCTCTCCGACATTCACGGCAACCTCGACGCGCTCCGCGCCGTCCTGGCGACGGCCGAGCGCCGCTCGTTCCACAAGCTGCTCGTCACCGGCGACCTGGTCTTCCCCGGCCTCGACGACGCGTCGCACGCTCAGCCGCTCGAGACGTGGCGCAGGCTGACCGCGGCCGGGGCCGTGATGGTTCAGGGCGTGACGGACCGCGCGATCGCCACGCTCGACCCGACCAAGATCGCACCGAAGTCGCCCCACGAAGAGAAGATGATCGAGCGCATGCGGGAGGTCCGCACCGAGCTCGGCGACCTCGTGCTCGAACGGCTGCGTCGGCTGCCCACGCAGGTGCGCTTCCCGCTGGAGGACGGCGGCGAGCTGCTCCTCGTCCACGGCTCGCCCTCCGATCCGGCCGAGGCCATGAGCCACGACATGACCGACGAGGAGCTCTCCGCGCTGATCGGCGACGACCCGGCCGATCTCGTCGTGTGCGGCATGAGCCACCTGCCCTTCGACCGCACCGTCGGCCACGTCCGCGTCGTGAACGTCGGCAGCGTGGGCGAAGCGCCGGACGGCGTGGATGAGCTCCACGGCGTGCCCGCGGTCGCCCACGCGACGTGGATCGAGTCGCGGCCCTCGGGGGTCCAGATCGAGCAGATCGTGGTGCCGCTCCGGGAGCCGGCGCTCACGAAGGCGGGCTAGGAGTCCGTCGCGGATTGCGACGGCGACGAAAGACGTCGACGAGTCACTCGGTCCAGGCTTCGTCGCGCAGGTACTCACGAAGCGGATTCCAGTAGTTGTCCAGCCAGCCCTGCTCGTACTCCTTCGCTCGCGCGCGCGGAACGCCCGAGTGGGTCATGCGCAGGCGCGTCTTGCCCTCCGGCTCGGGGCGTAGCTCGAGCTCGAGGCGCGACGCGGGGTGGTCTTCGGGGAAGTCGGACGCGCGCCAGATCTGGACGATGCGCGCTCCCGGCACGAGCCGCTCGTGGCGCCCCTCGATGTAGCCGTCCCACGCCGTGAAGCTTCCACCTTCGATCGGCTCGCCGGTCGCGACGCTGCCGGTGAAGGCCGCGTGCTTGGACGGGTCGACGATGGCCTCGTAGATGTCCATCGGCGCGGCGTCGAACAGCTCCTCCTGCACGATGGTCGCCACCTCGAACACGGGCGTGACCTTCTTCGCGGGCTTCGGCGCCGCCTGCTTGGGCGCCGCGTGCTTCTTGGGGGCCGCCATCTTCTTCGGGGCCGCCTTCTTCGGGGCCGCCTTCTTCGGGGCCGCCTTTCTGGCCGTGACGCGCTTCGCCTTCGCCTTCGCGACAGGCTTGCGCGCCGAGACCGTCTTCCGCTTCTTCGCCGTCGCCGAACGCTTCGCCTTCTTCTTCTTCGCGGCCATCGTCGCCTCCGTCTCGATCGCGAGGGTATGACACTCCGGCTCCCGGCGCATCAGCATCAAACTTGCGCCCGAACGGAAGAGCCTGGCACGATCGGCTCGGCGAACGGGATGCAGGGCAAACCCCACTTGAGAAAGGCGCGTCCCCCGCTCGTCCAGGCGCGGACCGCGTCGCTCTTGCGCGCCGTCGACGGCCGCGTGCGCGAGCTTCTCGCGGCGGCCGACGCGGTGAGCGAGGGGCAGGCACGCGACGAGGAGGCGGGCCGTTTCTGGTACGGCTCCACAAGTATCCTGCTGCATCTCGACAACCTTTCCACAGCGCAGCTCCTCACGTGCCGCGCCGTGCTCGAGCGCGACGTGCACTTGCGCGCGCGTCTCTTGCGTTTCGCCGGACGCGAGGCCAGCCTCCGCGCACCGGGCGGGCTCGGTCCCATGACGTGCGAAGTGCGCTTCGCCGACGATCCGGGCGGATTGAGGATTGACGTCGACGTGCAGGCGCCGTTGATAGAGGGCCGGCGACGGCGGGCCCCCTGAGGGCTTGCCGCCAGGCCACCTCACGACCATGAGCAAGCGATCGACCCGCGACGGCAGGCGCGGCAAGGACAACATCATCCACGTGCAGTTCGGGCCGAACGGCGGCCGCGTCCCGCTCGACGGCAACGCCGCGCCGGAGCAGCTGCCGCCGGCGCGCGAGCCCGTGACGGACCTGTTCTCGGCGAAGGAGGTGTCCAAGCTGCTCGGCCTCTCGCCGACGCGGCTCCGCTCGCTGGACAGGGCAAGCATCGTCTCGCCGACCGGCTCGCGCAACGGCAAGCGCGCATACACCTTCCAGGACCTCATCGCCCTGCGCGCCACGCTGATGCTCTCGGAGAAGGTCAAGCTGCGCGAGGTCGCGCGCGCGATCGGCGCGCTCCGTCAGGCGCTCCCGCGGGTCACGCGCCCGCTGCAGGAGCTGCGCATCGTCAGCGATGGACGCCGCGTCGTCGTGCGCTCGCACGAGGGCTCGTTCGAGCCGGTGACGGGGCAGATGGTGCTCGACTTCGACGTCGGCGCGCTGCGGACGGACGTCGTGCGCGTGCTGCGCCCCGAGACGCCGTCGGATCGAGCGCGCACCGCGTACGACCTCTACGTGCGCGCGAGCTCGCTCGACGAAGACCCCTCGACGTACGACCAGGCCGCAGAGCTCTACCGCCGCGCCATCGACCTCGATCCGCAGCTCGCCATCGCCTACACCAACCTCGGCAACATCCTGTTCCGCCGCGGTGACGACCACGGCGCCGAGGAGCTCTACGTCAAGGCGATCGGGATCGACGACCGGCAGCCCGAGGCGCACTACAACCTCGGCTACGTCATGCTCGAGCGCGGCGACGCCAAGCGCGCGGCCGACCACTTCGAGAAGGCCATCGCCCGGGACGCCCGCTTCGCCGACGCGCACTTCAACCTGGCCATGGCGTACGAGCAGCTCGGCGAGCGCGGCAAGGCGCGCGGCCACTGGAAGCGCTACCTGGACCTGGAGCCGCAGGGCACCTGGGCGGACATCGC
>DATIQP010000673.1:0-1797 GCA_035470765.1 Polyangiaceae bacterium
GGCGAGCGCTACTCGATCGTGATGACCAACCACACCAACCACCGCTTCGAGTCGGTGGCGTCGGTCGACGGCCTCGACGTCGTCAACGGCCACCCCGCGTCGCTCGACAACCGCGGCTACCTGCTCGCCCCGTTCGGGCGAGTCGAGATCGACGGCTTCCGCCAGAGCCAGGACGCCGTCGCCGCGTTTCGCTTCTCGCGCGTCAGTGACTCGTACGCTGCGCAGACGAGCGGCGATCGCGAGGTCGGCGTCATCGGCGTGGCGTTCTTCTCCGAGCGCAACGACTCGTTCGATCCCTGGTCGTTCGACGAGCTCCGCACCCGCGAGACGGCGAACCCGTTCCCGGCCGATCCGCGCTACGCGCGCCCGCCGCGCTGAGGCGCAGCTGATATAGTGCGACGGGTGACCCCCCGCCCCGTCGCGCTCCTCGCCCTCGTCGCGCTCCGGTGCGGCGGGGGCGATTCTTCTGTGGCGGACGCGTCGAGCGACGCCACCGTCGACGCGAAAGGGGATGCGCCGGCCGACGTCTGGGTCGACACCGGACCGGAGCAGGCCATCTGGGCCGCAAGCGCGACGACGCTCTATCGCTTCGATCCCCTCGCGCGCACGGTGACGCGCGTCGCCGACTTCGACTGCAACGGCGAGGCGATGCTCGATCTCGCGATGAACGGCGCCGAGGAGCTGTACGGCGTCACCGCCGAGTCCCTGATGCGGATCGACAAGACCACCGGCGCGTGCACCGTGATCGCCAAGGGCCAGTTCCCGTACGGCATCGCGTTCTTGCCCGCCTCCGCGACGGACGCCGGCGTCGAACGCCTCGTGGGATACAAATATTCGGTCTACGACCGAATCGACCCCGACTCGGGCGCCGTGTCCTTCGAAGGCGATCTCACGGGCGACGCCGGCTCGTTCACGGTCTCGGGCGATCTCGTCACCATCCCCGGCGGGCCGACCTACGTCACCGCCTTCGGCTTCAACCCGACCAATGGCGACGCCGTCCTCGAGATCGATCCCTCGACGGGAGCGGCCGTCCGCGTGATCGGCTACACGCAGCACGACGCGTTGCTCGGCCTCGCGCAGTGGGCGGGCGTGCCCTACGTGTTCCCGGCCTCGGGCGGCGTGTTCTCGCTCGTCTTCAACGACGGCGGAGTGGCCCTCAAACCCGTCAGCGTCACCTTCGACCTCGGCGATGCGGGCCTGCCCGACGCCGCTGCGGGCGACGCGAGCGCCGACGCCGGCGACGCTGGCGACGCCGCGGCCGATGCGGCTCAACCCCCGGCCACGATTTCCTGGCGCGGGGCCGCCGTCACGACACGAGCGCCAGCGCAGTAGCCAGTCGCTCTCGGATCAGGGGTTGCCGCTGCCCCCGCCACCTCCGCCCGGACCACCGCGGCCGCGCCACGGCGGCGCGGCTTCCATCTGGTGAGTCGCCGTGGGGATCGTGGCCGTGGCGGTCGGTACGGGCTTCACGCCCGCATCCTTCGCCTTCGCGCCTGCATCCTTGGGCTTGGCACCCCCGTCGGTGATGGGCTGGGGAGGCGGCTGCCACGGCGCTGCCATCTCCGCCATGTGCGTGTAGTCGGGCTCCTTGGTGGCGGCCGCGTCGGGCACCGGCGGGGCCGCGATCTCCTGCGTGGTGGTCGACGTCGCCGAGGGCGCCGCGTCGGCGAGCGGCGGCGCGCCGGACGTCGTGGGCGGAGGGGGAGGGGCCATCTCCGCGAACTGCGTCTCGTTGCGCTGGCACGCGAGCGCGAGCGCGGCCACCGCGAACAGCGCCGCGTGGCTCCGGCTCTTGGT
>DATIQP010000674.1:0-3581 GCA_035470765.1 Polyangiaceae bacterium
CGCGCGCGGCGCCGATCGCGAGCTCGCGCAGAAGCTCGAGGAGCTGGCCGTCAAGACCAGCGATCACGACGCACTCGCCATCGCCCAGGATCTCCTGCTGCGCGACCTCGCGGGGCTCGAGCGCTCGACGGAGATGGTGCGGCAGGCCGAGGCGCGCGTCGCCGCCGGGCTGCCCCGCGCGGAGGCCATCACCCACGGCGAGCAAGGCCTCGGCGGCGTGAGCGCCTCCGACGCGGAGAAGCTGCTCGAGCGACTCGCCGTCATCGCCGACAAGCCCACGGAGGTCGTGGACCTCTACGAACGGCAGGTCTCGCGCTGCAAGGTCCCCGCCGACCGCATGCATGCGCTCGCCCGCGCCGCGCAGATCGCCGGCGCGCGCGGCCAGATCGATCGAGCGCGAGTGTTCTTCGAGCTGGCGCTCTCGGGTCTGCCGGCGGAGGAGACGCTCGCGTCGCTCGAAGAGTCCGCGGCCGAAGGCGACAAGGCGAGCGGCGGCGAGAAGCTCCGGCGCGCACTCTGCCAGGCGCTCGCGGCCGGCGGCGGAGGGGCACGCGACGGTGGCAAGACGCGGGGCGCGCTGCTCCGGCGCGCGGCGACCCTCGCGTACGGCTCCTTCAAGGACACGGACCAAGCCTTCGCGTGGATGGGCGACGCCCTCGTCGCACACGTCGACAACGGCACGCTCGACGCGCTCGAGGAGATGGCGCGCGAGGTCGGCGACCTGTCGCGCGCAGAGGCGGCGCTCACCCACGCCCTGACGGAGGTCTTCGACGGCCCGCTCGTTCGCCAGTTGCTCTCTCGCCGGGCCAAGCTGCGGCGCAGCGAGCTCGGCGACCGCACCGGCGCCGCCGCCGACCTCAAGAAGCTCCATGACCTCTCTCCGAACGAGCCCGCCGTCATGGACGAGCTCTCCTCGCTGCTCACCGAGCTCGGTGACTACCGCGGGATGGTGCAGCTGTACGAGGACCAGATCTTGCGCGGCAAGGACATGGGCACGCGCGCCGAGCTCGCGCGCAAGGTCGCGCGCATGTGGGAGGAGCAACTCGCCGATCCGCGCGAAGCGGCCGACGCGTGGCGTCGCGTGCTGCGCATGAAGCCGGGCGACGCCGAGGCGACGAGCGGCCTCGAGCGCGCCAAGTCCAACATGCTCAAGAAGCCGGACCCCGACGCGCCGTCCGATCAATACGCGCCTCCGAAGGCTCCCGCGCCGAGCGCGCCGCCGCCCGCCCCCGCGCCATCGTCCAAGCCGGTCGCGGCCACCGCGGTGGCGACCGTGGACGACGCGAAGCCGCCCCGCATCGAAATGCCCTCGGACACGGGCGCCATCGTCGCCGCCCTCACGGACACCTCGGAGACGCCCGCGGGGCAGCTGGAACGATCCAAACGCGACTCGGAGTTCCCCACGATGGCGCTCCCCGCCGATCAGGTCGAGGCGCTGCAGCGGCGCGCGCAGGCCGGCTCCGAGCGACCGCTCATCCAACCGGCTGCGGCGACCGACCTCCTCAGCACGACCGACGAGCGGCCCGCGCTCGACTTCAACGACGAGACCATCGCGCGCCCACTGGACCCGCCCCCCGACGCCTCAGGCGAGCACATCAGCCTCGACGACGACGAGGACGTCGTGGTCGTGGACGACATGGTGGAGGTCGTGGACGAAGAGGAAGAGGAGCCGAGCCCCCGCTGAGCGGGGATCGCTCTAGACGTCCGCGCGCCAGCTCAGCGAGCCGGCTTCAATCTCGCCGGAGGCGCCTACGATGAACGCCTCGTTCCGCTCGCCGTGGCCGAACGGCGCGCCCCAGAGCACGGGGACGCCGAGGGCGCGCGTGCGCTCCGCGGCCACGTCGCGCGCGGTCACGCCGTCCGGGCCGGGGTTGCACTGATCGAAGCCGCCGAAGACGACGGCCGACGCGCGCGCGAGGTAGCCGCCGTCCAGCAGCGAGGTGAGCATGCGATCGATGCGGTAGGGGCGCTCGGTCACGTCCTCGAGCAGGACGATGGCGCCCTGGGGCACCGCGAGGTGGCCTGCGGCGGCCAGCGCGGTGAGCAGCGAGAGGTTGCCGCCGAAGAGCGGCCCCGAGGCGCTGCCTTTGCGCACCACCTCGAGGTCGCCCCAGCAACTCGTGCGCCCCGGTCGCTCCAGCGCGGCGAGCAGCGCGCCGCGATTCTGCGCCAGAAACCGCGCCGAGGAGGCTCCCACGCCCGTCACGTTGGGCGCGTGCACCGAAGCCACTCCGGCCGACGCCCAGCCCGCGTGCAGCGCCGTCACGTCGGAGAAGCCGACGATCCACTTCGGGCTCCGCGCGAGCTCGGCCCACGGCAGCCTGGACAGGATGCGCGTCGCGCCGTAGCCGCCTCGGGCGCAGAAGATCGCGCGCACGTCCGGGTCGAGCATGGCCCGTTCGAGCTCCGCGGTGCGGCGCTCGTCGTCCCCGGCCAGAAACCCCGAGCGTTCGAACAGCCCGGCGGTCGCGCGCAGCCTGTAGCGCTGGCCGAGCCAGGCCAGGCCCGCGAGCAGCCCCTCGCGCGGAAAGGGGCTGCAAGGCGCGACGACGGCGCAGAGGTCGCCGGCGCGAAGCGGCGGAGGGGCTTGCACGCCCGCCAGCGTAGGCGACGGGACTGCCGTTGACCACGTCGCACCGCCTCGGTACTCCATTGTGCAGTGGCCCGGGACACCTCCCTCCTTCGACGCAGCCAGACGCTCGGCTCGGCCCTGCTCGGCGAGCTCGGGGGCCTGGCGCAGCGCGCCGTCGACCGCTCGATGACGGAGATGCTCGGCGGCGAGAGCTTCGAGCGGCGCATCGCGCGCGTCCCGCTCAACCTCGGCCGCTCGGGCGTCGACGCGTTCGGCCTCGATCCGGTGTGGACCAAGTACGCGCTCGCCGCCACCGCGTACCTGCACCGCCGCTACTTCCGCACCGAGGTCTTCGGCGCCAAGACCGTCCCTCCGGGGCGCGTCCTGCTCATCAGCAACCACTCGGGGCAGGTCCCCATCGATGGCGCGCTCATCGGCGCCTCGATGTTCATGGACGCCGAGCCTCCGCGCTTCATCCGCGCGATGGTCGAGAAGTGGTCGCAGACCCTGCCCTTCGTGTCGCTGCTGTTCTCGCGCGTCGGCCAGGTCGTCGGCGTGCCGGAAAACGCCAAGCGGCTGCTCGAGCAGGACGAGGTGCTGCTCGTCTTCCCCGAGGGCGCGCGCGGCATCTCGAAGACCTTCGACAAGCGCTACCAGCTCGTCGACTTCGGCCTCGGCTTCATGCGCCTCGCCATCGAGACCAAGACGCCCATCGTGCCGGTCGCCGTCATCGGCGGCGAGGAGCAGTACATCTCCGTCGGCAACGTCGAGCCGCTCGCGCGCCTCTTCCGCATGCCGGCGTTTCCCGCGATGCCGCAGCTGCTGTTGCCGGGCGGTGCCCTGCCCTTGCCCACGCGCTACCGGATCTACTTCGGCGAGGCCATGCACTTCACCGGCGACGCCGACGACGACGACTCCGTCATCGAGGAGAAGGTTTGGCTGGTCCGCGCCACCATCCAGTCGATGATCAACCGCGGCCTGCGCGACCGAAAGCACGTCTTTTGGTGAT
>DATIQP010000675.1:0-5772 GCA_035470765.1 Polyangiaceae bacterium
GCGAGATCGGCGCCCTCGGCGAGCCACGCGCCCGCGCCCTTGCGGACGAGCTTCGCGTCGAGGAGGTTCATCGCCGGCGAGCCGAGGAAGGTCGCGACGAAGCGCGTGCGCGGCCGCTCGTAGACCTCGAGCGGCGGGCCGCTCTGCTCGACGAGCCCCTTGTTCATGACCCACAGGGTGTCGGCGAGCGTCATGGCCTCGACCTGGTCGTGCGTGACGTAGACCGTCGTCGCGTGGAGGCGATCGTGCAGGCGGCGGATGTCGACGCGGACCTCCGCGCGCAGCGCGGCGTCGAGGTTGCTGAGCGGCTCGTCGAACAGGAACATCGTCGGACGGCGCGCGATCGCCCGACCCATCGCGACGCGCTGGCGCTGGCCGCCCGAGAGCTGCTTCGGCAAGCGGTCGAGCAGCGCCTCGAGGCCGAGCATCTGTGAAACCTCGCGCACCCGCGCCTCGATCTCGCCGCGCGCGACGCCGCGAAGCTTGAGGCCGAAGGCGAGGTTGTCGCGCACCGACAGGTGCGGGTAAAGCGCGTAGCTCTGGAAGACCATCGCGATGTCGCGATCCCGCGGCGCGAGGCGGGTCACGTCGCGGCCCGCCAGGTGGATGGAGCCCGCGTCGACGGTCTCCAGCCCCGCGATGCTACGCAAGAGCGTGCTCTTGCCGCACCCGCTCGACCCGACGAGCACCGCGAAGCCACCCTCGGGGACGGAGAGGTCGACGCCGCGGAGCACCTGCGTGGCGCCGAAGGCCTTGTGCACGCCGCGCGCCTCGCAGCGCATGGCGACCCTCGGCGCGCTCGCAGGCGACGCCTCGTCGGCGCGCTCCGCCGCTCGGCGCTTCTCGTGCTCGGAAAGTCGCTCCATGGTCACAACGCTTTGCCAGCCGCCGAGCAGGTAACCAGAAAACCGCGTCTCGATCGGTGATTTTCGGCTCACGCCTGGGGGGCGGTCGCCGTAACGTAGCCCTGAGTGTCGGAAAAGACTACCTCGGCGCGGCCGCGCCCTGCTGCTCGGAGGGCAAGAGCCTCGAGACGAGGCGCTCGAGCTCGGCGAGATCGAAGGGCTTGCGCAGCAAGACGGCGTTCTGCAGACCGGTGACCTGCGCCGGGATCCGCTCCTCGCTCAGCGCGGTCATGACGATGACGGGGGTTCCCAGTCCCACCGTTCGCGCGGAGTACATCGCCTGGAGACCGCTCATCCACGGCATCGAGATGTCCGTGATGATGAGATCGAAGGGAGCCTCGTGGGCGAGGCGCTCGATGAGCTGCGCGCCGGTGTCGGCCCGCGCCACCTCCGCGCCCCACCGCTCCAGAGCTTCGACCACGACCTCCAGCAGCTCGGGATCGTCGTCCGCCACGAGAATGCGCGCATGGGACCTCATGACACGGGGCGGGGCAGGAAGCATGCCGCCTCGGCAAAGCCGAGGATCCCTGCGCGCCACCGTGCAAAGCACGCGCGCGCGGCGCACTCGTCAATCGACGTGCGAGCCCGAACTCTCGGCTTCGCCTCGAGCGTGCGGCGCTAGGAGCTCGTCGCGAATAGCGACGGCGACGAAACGTGGACTAGTTCGCCGAGGGCGCGGCCGTCCTGTCGGGGAGGCCATCGTCGGTGAACGACTTGAGCTCTTCGCTGACGCTGCGCAGGTACTGTTGCTTCACGTGGAAGGGCAAGAACGCGCTCTTGAACCCGCTCGTGATGATCTGCTTGAGCTCCTGCAGGCCGAAGCCCATCTCCTTGTGAGCGAGCCAGAGCTCCTTCGAGACGGTGGTGTCCGTCACGAGGCGGTTGTCGGTGTTGACCGTCACGCGCAGGCCGAGGTTGAAATACAGCTTGAGCGGGTGGCTCGCGAGATCACGCACGGCGCCCGTCTGCACGTTGGATGACGGGCAGCACTCGAGCGGGATGCGGTGGTCGTTGACGTAGTGGAGCAGGTCGCCGTTCTCGCGTAGGCGGCAGCCGTGGCCGATGCGGTGGGCGCCGCACACGTGCACGGCCTGGGCGATGGACTCCGGGCCGTAGGCCTCGCCGGCGTGGATGGTGACGTTGATGTTGTTGTCGCGAACGAGCTGGAACGCCTGCAGGTGGTGCTTGGCGGGGTGGTCGTACTCGGCGCCGGCGAGGTCGAAGCCGACGACGCCGCGGTTCTTGTAGGCGACCGCCAGCTCGGCCATCTCGAGCGAGCTCTCCGGCGAGACGTTGCGGATGCCGCACAGGATGACGTTGCTCTCGACCCGGAAGTCCTTTTGCGCGGCGCGTAGCCCCGCGAGCACGGCCTCGACGACGCGCGTGAGGGAGAGACCCTTGCGCGTGTGGAGCATCGGCGAGTACCGGACCTCCATGTAGCGGACGCTCTCCTTGGCCGCGTCCTCGGCGAGCTCGTACGCCGCCCGGGTCAGGGCCTCCTCGGTCTGCAGCACCCGGAGGGTCACGTCGAAGGCTTTGAGGTACTCGACGAGCGAACCGCAGTTTTTGCCCAGGTTCATCGCCTTGCCGAGGCCTTCCTCGTCGGTCGCGGGCAGCTCGACGCGCTGGCGCTGCGCGAGCTCGATGATCGTCGCCAGCCTCAGCGACCCGTCCAGGTGCACGTGCAGGTCGGTCTTCGGGAGCTTCTCGATGAGCTCGAGGGGGATCGCTTTCGCCATGAGAAAGCATACCACAGCGAGTTTTTTGAAACCTTTCCGAACGAGCGATCGCACTGAGACCGTACGAGCGCTCTGACGCGCATCTTTGGAGGTCTCATCTCATGGTCAACCACCGGTCTTCCTTCTGGGTTGGGCTTTTCTGCGCTGGCGCGATGGTCGCCGCGTGCGGCGGGTCGGATGTGACGACCGGCGATGGCGGCGGGGGCGACGGCGGCGGAGGAGGGGACGGTACGACCACCGGCGACGGCAGCCCGATCAACCCGGACGGCAGCACCAACCCGGACGGGACGACTGGCCCGGCGTGCACCAGTGACGCCCAGTGCTCCTTGCCCACTCCATACTGCGACACGGCCATCAACGCGTGCGTCCAGTGCCTCGGCGATCCGAACTGCGCGAACGCGCCGAACAACGCCAACACCTGCAACACCACCTCGCACACGTGCGTGCAGTGCGCGACCTCCGCGCAATGCGGCGGAACGAACCCGTACTGTTCTCCCAACGGCAGCTGCGTCCAGTGCCTCGCCGACGGCAACTGCGGGACGAACCAGAAGTGCAACACGACGACTTACCGATGCGTGAACGCGTGCACGAGCGACGCGCAGTGCTCCTTCCCGAACCCGTACTGCAACACGCAGGCGGGCTACTGCGTGCAGTGTCTGAGCAGCGCCAACTGCGCGAACAACCAGAACGGCAACTTCATCTGCGACACCGCGACCGACACCTGCGTCGAGTGCATGGCCGACACGGACTGCAAGGATCCGCAGCAGCCTTACTGCTTCGCCGGCCAGCATCGGTGTGTCGAGTGCCTGTCGAACGCCAACTGCACCTCCAACGTCTGCCTGCTGGACCACACCTGCCAATGAAGCCGCTCCTTCGATCGGGGACTTCGCTGTTCGCGTCCCTGCTGACCGTGGGGGCGATCGCCGCGGCTTGCGGCGGCTCCTCGGGCACCTCCACCAACGGCGGCCCGTGCGGGAGCGACGCGCAGTGCGCCGCTCCCACGCCGTACTGCGACCCCGGCGCGCACGTGTGCGTCCAGTGTCTCGGAGACGCCAACTGCGCCAACGCGCAGAACGGCGGGCCGATCTGTAACCTGACGACGCACATGTGCGCTGAGTGCGCCACCAACGCGCAGTGCGGAGGCGGTCAGCCCTACTGTTCGCCGACAGGGCGGTGTGTCGAGTGCCTGGCCAACGGCAACTGCGGGACGAACCAGGCCTGCAACGCCGGCACGTACCAGTGCGTGTCGACGTGCACGAGCGATCAGCAGTGCGCCGCGCCGACGCCCTACTGCAACCCGTCGTTCGGCTACTGCGTACAGTGTCTCGGCAACGCAAACTGCGCGGACCCCCAGCGCCCGATTTGCGAGGCCTCGACCGGCAGCTGCGTCGAATGCGACGTAAACGCCGATTGCAAGGACCCCCAGCAACCGCTTTGCTACGCGTCCTCTCACCGCTGCGTGGAATGTCTGGTGAACGCCGACTGTGGCGCGAACGGTATTTGCAGGCTGGACCACACCTGCAACTGATCGTCCTGCTGACGGATCCGGCGAAGGGCAGCCATCCGAGATCAGGATGAGACGGCCTTTGAACACAACGGGGAAGACCATGTGGCGAAACACGCTCGGCGTATGTCTATTCACCGCATTGCTGGCCACGGGTTGTGGAAGCGACGACTCTTCGCAGTTCGACGGCGGCGGTGACGGCGGCGGCGCCGGCGATTCGACCATCTTCGGCGGCGACGGGTCGAACTTCCAGACCGACGCCAGCCCCGGCTGCCAGCCAAAGACGTGTGCGTCGCAGGGTTACACCTGCGGCATGAACGGCGACGGCTGCGGGAACGTGATCAACTGCGGCACGTGCGCGTCGCCCAACTTCTGCGGCGGCGGCGGCTTCAGCCAGTGCGGCATCGGCGTCACCGCGGACGGCGGCTCGATCGTGAGCGACGGCGGAGGCCTGTGCACGCCGACCACCTGCCAGAAGCTCGGCTTCAACTGCGGGCCGGCGGGCGACGGGTGCGGCGGTTTGCTCAACTGCGGCACGTGCACGTCGCCGGACATCTGCGGCGGCGGCGGCACGCCGAGCGTCTGCGGCGGCGGCACTCCCTGCACGGGCCTGTGCACGCAGCAGGTGAGCTGCGACGGCGGCACGCCCACGACCCTCACCGGCCGCGTGGTCGCCGGCACGCTCGCCAAGTACGGTAACCCCGATCCCATCCCGAACGTGCTGGTCTACGTGCCCAACAGCGCGGTGCTGCCTTTCACCAAGGGCGTGCAGTGCAGCCAGTGCGGCGCGGACGTCACGGGCACCCCGCTCGTCCAGACGACGACGGCGGTGGACGGCACCTTCTCGCTGACCAACGTCCCCGTGGGCAGCAACATCCCCGTCGTCATCCAGCTCGGGCGGTGGCGGCGGCAGGTGAGCTTCAACGTGACCGCGTGCGCCTCCGCGTCGGTCGGCGACATCCGGATGCCGCGCAACAAGTCCGAAGGCGACATCCCCTTCACCGCCTTCTCAACGGGCTCCGTCGACGGCCTCGAGTGCGTGCTGCTCAAGATGGGCGTCGACCAGGCCGAGTTCACCAACCCCGGCGGCGGCGGGCGCATCGAGATGTACCTGGGCAACGGCGCCAGGATCTCGAACGCCACGCCGGCCGAGTCGACCCTCGTCGGCTCGACGACCACGATGGACAACTACGACCAGATCTTCTTCCCGTGCTGGGGATCCGAGGTCATCAAGGGCGCCACCCCGCTCGCGAACCTGGTGAGCTACGCCAACGCGGGCGGCCGCGTCTTCGCCACGCACTTTAGCTACACGTGGCTCTTCACCAACACGCCGTTCAACCAGACGGCGAACTGGAACGTCAACGCCGCCCAGCTCAACTCGGCCACGGCGGAGATCGACACCTCGTTCACGAAGGGCAAGACGTTCGCCCAGTGGATGGCCCTCGTCGGCGCGCTGAACATCAGCACCAACCCGCCGGACATGACCATCACCAACCCGCGCCACGACTTCGACAGCGTCACGTCGCCGGCGCTCCGCTGGATGTACACGGTCAACCAGACCACGAACTTCCCGCTGCACTACACGTTCGACACCCCGTGGAACCAGACGAGCCAGTGCGGGCGC
>DATIQP010000676.1:0-9488 GCA_035470765.1 Polyangiaceae bacterium
AGATGCCTCCGCAGTAGTACGGGTTCCAGAGCGGGAGCTGGTGGAACTTGAGCACCGAGATGCGCGCGCTGTCCTCGAAGAGCGTGAAGTACTGCGCGTCGCGGTAGTCGACCATCGAGCCCGCGTGGGAGAGGAAAGGCCACTCCGCGAGGACGGCGAGCGCGGTGAAGACCGCGAGCCGCGGCCACGTCGCTGCGGCGAGTCGGCGAAGCGTCACGAGGAACCGTCGCGCTCTCATCGCAGGATCAATACGCGAGCCGGGGCCGGCAGGGTGGGACTCTCGGATCGGGCGTCACGGGCGCCGACCAGTGTGCGCGCATGCCGTCGTCGACCGCGCGCAGCACGTCGGCGAGGCGGACGTCGTGCGACGCCGCGAACGATCGCGCCTCGCCCTCCTCGCGCGAGTGGAAGTCGTCGTCCTGCGACCACGGGTCGCCCGGGAACTTCAGCGCCGCGTCGTGGCGCATCGTCCGCTCGCGCGAGACGATGTCGCGGTAGGCCTCCCGCGCGATCGCCTCGGTGGCGGGCTTGCCCTCCGGTGGCGGGGCGGCGGTGGCCGCTCGGCCGACGGCCACCGCGAGAAGCAGCGCCGCCGCGACCTTGCCGTAGGCCTCGGCCGTCCATTCCTGCGCCATCCACCGGTTCATGCCGCCGGATGATACCCCGCGACGGGTCGCGAGCCGACCCGGGAACTGTCGCGAGGTCGCGACATGGGCGACGGCCGATCCATACGGGAAATCCCCGCGAAATGCGCCCCGGCCGCGGCACGCCTTTCGCACTTGCACCGTCAGCCCCATGAAACTCTCGCTCGTTTCCTCCTTGTTCGTGCTCTCGGTCTCGGTCGCCGCGTGCAGCTCCGGCAGCGACAACGCCTGCTCGGGTGCGGGCCAGGCCCTCACCGTCTGCGCCACCGGGACGACCGTGAAGGGAGTCGACGTCTCGAAGTACCAGGGCACGATCAACTGGTCCTCGGCGAAGAGCGCGGGCGTCGTCTTCGGCATCGCGCGCATGAGCGACGGCCTCAGCTACCCCGACGCGGACTTCGCGACGAACTGGAAGGACATGAAGGCGCAGGGCCTCGTGCGCGGCGTCTATCAGTTCTTCGAGCCGGCGCAGGACCCGACGCAGCAAGCCAACATGCTCCTCAACGCGGTGAAGAACGCCGGCGGTTTCGTGTCGGAGGACCTGCCGCCGGTGATGGACATCGAGGTCACGGGCGGCCAGTCGCCGTCGACCATCCAGGCTCACATGCAGACGTGGCTCGACGTCATCGAGAAGGCCATTGGTCGCAAGCCGATCATCTACACGGCCTTGTTCATGAGCTCGAACATCGGCTCCGGCTTCGGCAAGTACCCGCTCTGGGTCGCCAACTGGGGCGTGAGCTGCCCGTCGCTTCCCTCGGGCTGGAGCGGCTGGAAGTTCTGGCAGTACGCCGACAACGGCAGCGTGAGCGGCATCAGCGGCAACGTCGACATGGACAAGTTCAACGGCTCGCTCACCGACCTCAAGGCGTGGGCCAACGAGACGACGGACGCGGGCGCGCCGCCCCCGCCGGCGGACGCAGGCGCGAAGGACGCCGCGAGCGCGACCGACAGTGGCGCGAGCGCCGGCGACAGCGGCACTTCGGCCGGAAGCGATGCGGGCGGGAAGCTGCCGACGCCCGACGCCGGCACGACGAACCCCTGCGGGCCCTGAAGTCGGAGGCGGACACAGAAACGGGGACGGAGCCGAAGCTCGCGTCCCCGTCGGGAATCAGGACACGTCGGGAATCAGGACACCGCGAAGAGGTCCTTGCCCTTCTTCTTCTTGTCCTTCTTCTTGTCCTTCTTGCTGGTGCCGTTCGCGTGGCCGTTGACGCCGTTCTTGTGGGCGCGGGCGCGGCTGCCGAGAAGATCGTCGGCCATCTTGGCGGCGCGGTCGGTCTTCTCCCAGCTGAAGTCGCTGCGGCCGAAGTGGCCGTACGCGGCGGTCGGCCTGTAGATCGGACGGAGCAGGTCGAGCTCCTCGATGAGGGCCTTCGGGCGCATGTCGAAGTTCTCGAGGATGTAGCGCTCGAGCTTCTCGTCCGAAACCTTGCCGGTGCCGAACGTGTTGACGTGGACGCCCACCGGCTGGGCGACGCCGATGGCGTACGCGACCTGGACCTCGCACCGCGCGGCGAGGCCGGCGGCGACGACGTTCTTGGCGACGTAGCGCGCGTAGTAGCAGGCGGAGCGGTCGACCTTGCTCGGGTCCTTGCCGCTGAAGGCGCCGCCGCCGTGGCGGCCCATGCCGCCGTAGGTGTCGACGATGATCTTGCGGCCGGTGAGGCCGCAGTCGCCCTGCGGGCCGCCGACGACGAAGCGCCCCGTCGGGTTGACGTGGAACTTGGTCTGCTTGTCGATGAGCTTCTTCGGGATGACCTTCTCGATCACCAGCTCGATGATGCCCTCGCGCAGCGTCTTGTACTTCACGTCGGGCGAGTGCTGCGAGCTGACGACGATCGCATCGACGCGCACGGGGGTGTTTCCCTCGTACTCGAGCGTGACCTGGGTCTTGCCGTCGGGGCGGAGGAAGTCGACCTTCTTGGCCTTGCGGATGTGCGTGAGCTGCTTCGCGAGCTGGTGGGCGTAGTCGATCGGCGCGGGCATGAGGTTCGGCGTCTCGTCGCAAGCAAAGCCGAACATGAGGCCCTGGTCGCCGGCGCCCTGCTCTTTGTGCAGGCCCTCACCCTCGGTGACGCCCTGCGAGATGTCCGGGCTCTGCTTCTCGACGGCCGTCAGCACCGCGCAGGTGTTGGCGTCGAAGCCCATGTCCGAGCTCACGTAGCCGATCTCGCGCACGGCGTTGCGCACGATGGTCGGAAAATCGATGGTCGCGCTGGTCGTGATCTCGCCCGCGACGACGACCATGCCCGTCTTCGCGAGGGACTCGCAGGCAACACGCGCGCGCGGGTCCTGCGCCAGGATGGCGTCGAGGACCGAGTCGCTCACGGCGTCGCAGAGCTTGTCGGGATGGCCTTCGGTGACGGACTCGGAGGTGAAGCGGTAGCTCGACATTGCGTGCGATTCTCCTGAAGGGGGCTCTCGTAAACTGAAGGGTGCTGGTTTCTACACCATTTCCCGGGGGACGCCAAAGGGGGAAGAGGTGAGGACGAAGGGGAATGTGAGAAGGGGAAACGGGAAGGGGAATGGGACGAAACCGAGGGGCGCGTGGGAGCGTAGATCTCGCATGAAGCGAGCGATTTGGCTGGGGGTGTTGCTGGTCGCCGGGTGCCAGGGTCCGAGAACGCAAGAGCTGAGCGACCGGCCTGCGGCGCCGGCAGGTTCGGTTTCCAACGTCGCAGCGTCCATTCACGTGGGCACTGATCCCGGTCATGCGGGGAGGGGGACGCCGCTCGTGCCGACGGGCAGCGACAAGCTGGCGGCGTTCGCGGCGGGGTGTTTCTGGGGCGTGGAGGACGCGTTCCGGCACGTGCCGGGTGTCGTGGCGACGGCGGCCGGGTATTCCGGCGGGCACACCGAGAACCCGACCTACGAGGAAGTGTCCTCGCACACGACGGGGCACGCCGAGACCGTGCTCGTCGAGTTCGACCCGACCAAGACGTCGTACGAGAAGCTGCTCACGGCGTTCTGGGAGATCCACGATCCGACGCAGGTGAACCGGCAGGGCCCCGACCTCGGCGACAACTACCGCAGCGTCATCTTCACCTTCGACGACGCCGAGGCAGCCGCCGCTCGCGCCTCGAAGCAGGCCGAGCAGAGCAAGCTCGACAAGCCGATCGCCACGCAGATCGAGCCGATGCGTGGTTTCTACGAGGCCGAGGCGTACCACCAGCAGTACGCCGAGCGCACGGGCGACCACTCGTGTCCGATCCGCCACAGGCTCGAGAGCCTCTGACCGAGCGGCCCCCGGGAAGAGCAGGTATCAGTCTTCGGTGCCGTCCGGGGCGAGCAGCTTGGAGAGCGTCTTCACGTCCACGTCGAGCGCCTCGGCGGTTGCGAGCTTCTTGCCGCCCAGCGTCTCGTAGGCCCACGCCGCGTAGCGCTTCTGCACCTCGCGCAGCTTGAGCACCGGTCCTTCGAAGCCGAGCGCGCTCGCGCGCGGCGCGGTCACCGAGGCGGGGAGCTCCTCGGCGGGCAGCTCCTCGGCGCGTCCGAGCAGGACCACTCGCTCGATGACGTTCTCGAGCTCGCGGACGTTGCCGGGCCAGTCGTGCGCCATCATGCGGTCGAGCGCGGGGCGCGAGAATCTTCGCACCGGCGAGCTCGGGTGCCGCGCCTGGGCCTGGGCCAGGAAGCGGCCGATGAGCAGAGGCAGGTCCTCGCGGCGGTGGCGCAGCGCCGGCAGCTCGATGGTGACGACCTCGAGCCGGTAGAGCAGGTCCTGGCGGAACGTCCCCTCGGCGACGAGCTTGCGCAGGTCCCGGTGCGTGGCCGCGATGACGCGCACGTCGACGCTGCGCTCGACGTCGGAGCCCACCGGCCGCAGCATGTTGCGCTCGATGACGTCGAGGAGCTTGGCCTGCAGGCCGGGAGCCATCTCGCCGATCTCATCGAGCAGCAACGTGCCCCCGCTCGACTGGACGAGCAGGCCGTCGCGGTTCTGCGTGGCGCCCGTGAAGGCGCCCTTCCTGTGGCCGAACAGCTCGCTCTCGAGCAGCGCCTCGGGCAACGCCGCGCAGTTGATCGTGACGATGGGCCCCTCGGCGCGCGGGCTCTCGGCGTGGATGGCGCGCGCGAGCATCCCCTTGCCGGTGCCGGTCTCGCCCGTGATGAGGATGGGGGCGTTGGCGGAGGCGACGCGCTCTGCGAGATCGAAGACGCGCTGCATCGCGGCGCTCGAGCCGACCATGCTCTGCAGCGAGAAGCGGTCGCGCAGTGCGCGCTGCAGGCTCGCGGCGCGCGTGCGCAGGCGCGCCTCGTCGAGGGCGCGCGCGAGGAACAGGTCGAGCTCGTCGAGCTTGAAGGGCTTGGTGAGGTAGTGGTACGCGCCGCGCCGGATCGACTCGACCGCCGTGTCGACGGCGGAGAACGCGGTCATCACGATGACGGGGCGGTCCGGCGCGATCTTGCGGGAGGAGGCGACGAGCTCGAGGCCGTCGATGCCGGGCATGCGCAGGTCGGTGACGAGCGCGTCGAACGGCTCGCCGAGCTTCGTCATCGCCTCGGTGCCCGATGCCACGGCCGTCGCGTGGTAACCGCGGGCCTCGAGGCCATCGGCGATGGCCTCGCACATGGCGCGATCGTCGTCGACGATGAGTACGCGCGTCATGCGGCACGCTCCGGCGACTTGCCCGGCTTGCGCTCGTCGCCGGCCGCCGGCAGCTCGAGGCGCGCTTCGGTGCCACGGCCTTCGCGCGGCCGGATGGTGAAGCGGCCCTGATGGTGCTTGGCGATCTCGTTGGCGATGGCGAGCCCGAGGCCCGTCCCGCGCCCCGCGGCCTTCGTCGTGAAGAAGGGCTCGGTGGCGTGAGCGAGAGCCGCCGGCTCGATGCCCGCGCCGTCGTCCTCGATGCAGAAGCAGACCCAGCCCTCTTTGTCGCAGAGCGAGGCGCGCACGTGCTGGCCGGGCTTGCTCGCGTCGCAAGCGTTGAGCAGCAGGTTCACGACCGCCTGCTCGAGCAGCCGAGGCTCTCCGAAGACCGCGGGCACGTGCGCGCCCGGGTCGACGTCGAGGGAGATCAGGGCGGCGGCGAAGCGGTGCTCGACCATGCGCGTCGCCGACGCGAGCAGGTCCGTCGGCGAAAGGCGCGCGCCGGCGGGGGCCTCGCCGCGCGCGAGGGCGAGGAAGCTCTTGATGATGCCGCGGATCTTGTCCGTCTGCTCGAGGATGGCCTGGGCGGCACGCGAGGACGACTTGGCCCCCGTCTCGTCGGCGCCCGGGCGCGGCGTCAACATCTCGGCGCGCGCGGCGATGACGCCGAGCGGCGTGGCGATCTCGTGGGCGATGCCGGTGGCGAACGCGCCCATCGTCGCGAGCTTGTCCGCCCTCGCGAGGCGCTCCTCGCTCTCTTTCTCGGCCTGCTTCACCAAAAGCTCGCGCTCGAGCATCAGCTCCTTGCGCTGGATCCGGAGGGCGATGCCTCCGAAGCCGCCGACGAGCAGTGCCGCGAGCACGATGCCGAGCAGCAGGCGCGTCTGGGCGCGCGTCTCGCGGTCGCGGACTCGCAGCGCCGTGGCGATGACGGCCACGGTCCGTCCGGTGGTCGTCCGCGAGATGCCCGCGACCGCCGTGCGCGCCGGGAGGCCGATGGCCGCCGCCTCCGGTCGCGAGAGCCTCACCGTGCGAGTCCCGCGCTCGATCGCGGTGGCGAGGACGGGGCTCTCGACCGCGCTTCCGTCCGGGCGCCGCAGCGAGCCTGCGGGGTCGGCGACGAGGACGACGAGCGACCCCGGCTCCTCGATCCGCGCGATCGCCAGCGTCGATGGCGCGTCACCCAGCCGGGTCGCGACGGCGTCGGCGAGCGCCGCTTGCTCCCCGGCGAAGTCCGCCAGGGCGGCGGCGGCCTCGCGACGCCCGTCCAGGTACAGGGTGATGCCGACGAGCGCGACCGCCCCGATCATCGCCACGAAGAGCACTCCGCGTCGCCGTGAGGCGTTCCGCTCGATGCTCAGGCTCTTCGCAGTGCTGGGCACGGGGTTCATCGCTTCGCCAGGCCCTCCGCTATGGCACGTCCGAGCGCCGCGCGCGACTTGGCGAGATCGAACTTCCCCCGGGCGAGCTGTATGTCCGCGTCCGCGCGCAGCGCCTCGGCGTCCGCGAGCTCGACGGCAGTCCCGAGGCCGGCCTTGAAGCGGGCGTCCGCCTGATCGTAGTTGGCGATCGCGGCGTCGCGTTGCTGCTGCAGGCCAGGCAGCGCATCGCGCGCCACCTGGACCGCGATGTACGCGCGTTGGACCTCGGCGGTGAGCGTCTCCTTGAGCGCCGCCACATCCTCACGGAGCGCCTGGGCTTCGGCGTCCGCCGCGCGCGCTCTCGCCACGACCGTTCCGTCGTAGATGGGCCACGAGAAGACCAGGCCGACGTCCCAGTTGGGGACGGTCGGAAGCCAGCCGTAGTAGTCGGCGACGGCGGCGGAGCCGTGCGCCGCGCCGCCTGCGCGGCCGGAGAACGTCGCGGTGGCCGACAGATCCGGCCTCATCTCCGCCGAGATCGCGCGCGAACGGGCCTCCTGGGCGCGGACCTTCGAGACCGCCTCGGCGACGCGAGGGTCACGCGCCGCGGCCAGCTCGAGCGCCGCCGCGAGCGTGGGGACGTCGCCGGCCGCCGGCAGCGTACCGTTGGCGTCGAGCGCGAGCTCCGGCGCGCCGACGGACGCCGCCAGCACGGCCTGGGAGGTGGTGACGCCGCCGCGCGCGCGAATGCGGCCGATCTCGAAGTGCGCGAGCTCGGCCTCGGCGCGCGTCAGATCGATCGGCGGGTGAAGACCGGCCGTGACTCCGGCCTTGGCCAGGTCACGGTGCGTCTGCGAGCGCTCGTAGGCTTGCTCGGAGGCTCTCAGGATCTCCTTGGCCGTCAGCACCGCGTAGAACGCTTCCTCCACGTCGAGATCGACGTCGAGCCGGGTGGCGTCCGAGCTGTGCTTGGTGGCGTCGACGAGTGCGTCCGCGGCCGCGGACTGCGCGGCGATCCGGCCGAAGTCGAACACCTCCTGGCCGATCCCGACGGCCGCGAAGGTCGAGCCGAACGGCTGGAACGTCGCGGTCGACGCGTTGACGACGGCCGTGCCGCCGATGCGTGGAAGGTCGACGTACGGAGAGCCGATGTACGACGCCGTGGTGTTGTTCTCCGAACCCAAGAAGGCCTGCGCGGACGCGCCGAGCTTCGGCAGCCACTGCGCGGTCGGGACGTCGGCGGCGGCCTGGGCGGCGGCGATCCGCGCGAGCGCCGCGCGCACCTGCGGCTGATGTTCACGCGCGAACCCGATCGCTTCCTGGAGGGAGACCGCCCGCGGTGGGGCGGCCAGCTCGTCGGCGCGGGCCTCGTGAGCCGAACCAAGAGCAGCGGTGAGCAGGACCCCCTGCAAGCATCGCCGAACGATTGTCATTGGGCCGCCTCCTCATGCACTGCATGTGCCATCGTGGGTTTCTCGGACAAGGACTCTCCCCAGCGGTCAGCCGAGCGGGAAAAATTCCCTGTGACGATGGATAGCGTCTCCGCGTCGTTTTCCAGGGGGTCCCGCTCGGAAATTTTTCCCGGGCAGTCCCACAAACTCCCGCGGGTCCAGCACGCACCTCTCACATCTGCGTGAAAAGCAGCGTATTTCGGGCTGGCCCGTATCCTGCTTGGGGCCCGCACCATGCCTTCGAGCCACTCGCTATCTCTCTGTTTTTCGTACGATGGGGCCCCCGTCGTGTCGTCTGGGCTTTACGACCGCGGCTGGGTCATAGAAGACTATCGCTCTTCCCAACCAGCGTGTGTGCTGCTCCGGTCTTCGAGGTTGTGAGCACCATGTCGGAAACGGAAGTCACGCCCACGTCCATGGATCAGGAACTGCCGCCACCCGTCGAGGCGCCCACGACCACGAATAAGCGCTTCGTCGTTCCAACCATCGTCAGCGTCATCGTCTTCTTGCTGCTGTCGCTCGTCGTGTTCATGCGCTGGCGCGCCGACTCGCTGACGAACAAGGTGGCGCTCTCGTCGAGCGCGAAGCCCGCCACCGTCGTCAAGGCCAAGGACGCGCACTACCAGCCGTCGCGCACGTACGTCGGAACGCTCGAGCCCTGGGTCGAAGCGAAGATCGGGCCCCAGTTCGTCTCGGCGTACATCGATACGGTGCTCGTACGGCCCGGTGCCGTGGTCAAGAAGGGCGACGTGCTGGCGACGCTCGACTGCCGCAACGCGAACGCGCAGTCGCAGGCGGTGGCGATGGAAGCTCGAGCGCTCGACGCCCGGCAGAAGGCGCTCGCGGACGAGACCACGCGCCTCACGAGCCTGCTCGACGGAGGCTTCGTCGCGCCCAACCAGGTCGAGCAACAATCCGCGCAGAGCGCCGCGGAGCAGGCTCGGCTGCTCGCGCAGAAGGCCAAGCTGCTCGGCACCTCGCTCGAGGTCAACGACTGCATCCTCCGCGCTCCGTTCGACGGTGAGATCGGCCAGCGCTCGCTCGATCCCGGCGCGTTCGTCCACCCCGGCGACGCCATCGTGACCAGCGTCGACCGGGGCACGGTCCGCTACACCGGCGACGTCCCCGAGCGGGACTTCGACATGGTCCCGCCCGGAAAGAACGTCACCCTCCACGTGTACGCCACCGGTCAGGACATCGCGGCGGTCATCGCTCGCCGCGCGCCCAGCGCCGATCCGGCGACACGCACGGTCCACATCGAGGTCGACGTCGCCGACCCGACGCACTCGGTCCCGGTCTACACGACGGGCGAGCTGCACGTCGCCGTCGGCGAGCCGATCCACGCGACGGAGCTTCCCCTCGTCGCCGCGACGATCCGCGGAGAGAAGGCCAACGTCTTCGTCGTGGAAGGGGACGTCGCGCACCAGCGCGTCTTCGGGTA
>DATIQP010000677.1:0-6604 GCA_035470765.1 Polyangiaceae bacterium
TCGTTTTCGTCGGCGCCGCGGTGAGCCCAACCGTCACGCCGTAAACCGGAGCCCCTGGCGCCGCACGCGGCTCGAGCACCATCCGCGAGACCCGCGACGACCACGTCGAGCGCCTAGAGCGGCGCGACCACCGTGCTCGCCGGCACGCGCGTCACGCCCGGCGCGCGGATCGGCAACTTCGAGCGCGTCGAGGTCCTCGGTCCGGCGGTGCGCGACAACCCGAGCCCCGTCACGCTCCGCGAGGGTGTGTCGTTCGTCATGGAGCCGGCGGACGCCGAGGACTGCCGGTGAGGGCCTCGCCTACATCGAGGGCGGTCGAGTCCCGAAGGGGGCACGGGTTTACGGCGTGACGGTTGGGCTCACCGCGGCGCCGACGAAGGTGACTGGAGTGTGGGTGTCGGGATCGGAGAACGCACCGAGCGGCGTGCCGGAGCCGCTCGTCGGATCGATCGCGACGACCTCCCCGGATCCGTCGTGCGAGAACGCGAGAGCTTTCCCGCCCGCGTACGCGAGACCGAAGAGGTGACCGGCGCCGACGGAGCCGATCGTGGCCTTCGCCGCTCCAGTCGCCGGGTCGAGCGTGATCAGCAAGTTGTTCGACTGCGTCGCGGTGTTGCCGAGGCTGATCGCCGTCGCGTAGAGCGTGCCGTCCGCGAGGCCGACGAAGTCGTTCACCGCGAGGCTGCCACCGACGTTGCCCACGGGTGCGTCGGTCATCATCGTCGTGTCGATCGAGCAAACGACGCCCGTGGCGTCCGCCGTGTAGAGCTTCCCATTCGACAGCGCGGTGAGCGCGACGCTGCCGCTGCCGCACGCCGCGAGCACTCCCGCGACCGTCGCGTGACCGTCGCTCGGCGCCACGGTGTAGAGCTTCGTCGACGAGATCGCCCAAATCGTCCCGTCGAGGCCGACCGCGATGTCCGTCACGGCGTCGGCTGCACCGCCATCGCCCACATTGAACGCGCCCACTTTCGCGAGGGACTTCGCGACGGGATCGAAGGTGTAGAGCGTCGTCGCGCTGCACGCGTAGACCGTCGGCGCTGCGACCGCCGCGTCGGCGTCGCTCGCAGCCGCTGCGTCGGCTGCGTCGAAGGCCGCGTCACCCGTCGAAGCGTCCGGGCCGGCATCGGACGAGCCAGTGCTCGTGCCACACGCCACGAGCGAAAGAACAACGAAGACGTAGGGGCGCACGCGGCGCTTGTATCACACTCGAACGAGTGCCGAGCGCGATCTGCACGCCGCGCAGACGCGTGGCGCGGTAGAACAAACCTCACGCAGGTCGCGATGCAGGTCCGCATGGAATGCGCATGAGAGACATTCTGTAAACTCGCGGCCTTGGCAGATCCGTTGCGCTAGGCTCCCTACGTGCTCGGCCCGTTCCTCAGAGAGCGTCGTGCCCAGATCCTGGGCGTCTGGGAAACCGAGACGCGTCTCGCCGCGTCGACGCTGGGTCGCGAGCGCCCCGCGCTCCTCGAAGACATGCCCAGCCTCATCGAGGACTTCGCGCAGATCCTCGAGGGCGATGATCGGTGTCTGGACGCGCTCGCGAAGACCTGTGCAGCGAAGGCTCTCGAGGCCGGCCACCCGCTCTCGCAGGTCGTTCGCGAGCTCGGGCTGTTTCGCCGATGTGTGCTGCGCGCCTGGCGAGGCGAGGACCCGAGCGGATCGCTCGCGGACGTGGAGCGGGCCACCGAGGCGTTCGATGGGGTCGTCGAGCGAGCGGTCGACGCGTACGTCGAAATGCGCGCGCGCGCGCTCGAGGTGACGCCGCCGGTCGCCCTGCACGAGCTCCGCTCCCCCGCCGCCGGGCGGGTCGCGGAGCTCGACGCCGTCATCGAAGCCATCCCCTGTCCCGTCTTCCTCGCAACCTCCGAGCGGGTCTTGAGCACGAACCGCGCGGGGCTCGAAGCGCTCGGCGTGGCGTCGAGGGAGGAGCTCGAGCGGCTCTCGGTGCCGGACGTCATCGAGCGCGCGCAGCTGGGCGACGCGTCGACGGGGGTGCCCGTACCGCCGGAACGGAGCGCGTTCATTCGGGCGCTTCACGGCGAGCGCGTCGAGGAAGACTTCCTGGCTCGCGATCCGGGGACGGGCGAACAGCGGTACGTCCATGCCGTCGCGGGCCCCGTGATCGTCGACAGCCAGACGAGCGGCGCCGTCCTCGTGATCACGAACATCACCGAGCGCAAGCTCGCGGAGGATCGCTTCAGGATCATCTTCGAGCGCGTGCCGATGGCCATGGCTCAATCCGACCCGCAGACCGGCAAGGTCGTCCGCGCGAACGCGAAGCTGTGCGAGCTGACCGGCTACGCCCTGGAGGAGATCGTCGGCCACTCGTTCGCGGAATGGACGCACCCCGACGACCGCGCGGTGAACCTGGAGCAGTACGGCCAGTTGACGCGCGGCGAGGTCGGCGTCTACGCGATCGAGAAGCGCTACGTGCGCAAGGACGGAAGCGAGCGGTGGGTCCAAGTGACGGCGAGCTTGCTGCCCAGCCCGGGCGAGCCGCCGCGGACCCTGGCGACGATCGAAGACATCACGGCGCGCAAGAGGTCCGAGCTCGAGCGCGAGGAGCTTCTCGCCAGGGAGCGCGCGGCCGGAGAGCGCCTGCGTATCCTGGCAGAGATCACACACTCCTTCTCCGAGGCGCGCCTCGATCTCGACCGGCTGTTCGCCGTGATCCCGGAAGAGCTGACGAAGCAGATCGCGGACGCCTGCGTCCTCTACCTCGTCTCCGAGGATCGGCGGTCTCTCGAGGTCGTGTCGTGTCGTCACGTCGATCCAGCCGCCGAGGCGCTCCTCCGGACCACGCTCGAACCCTCCACTCCGATGGGGGAGGGGCCGTCGGGGCGCGCCGCGGCGACGGGCCAAACGGTCGTCATCGGCGATCTCTCGCCCGAGGAGCTCCGCAAGGTCACGCCTCCCCGGTTTCACGAGCTCAACGCACGACTGGGTATCCGGGGCCTTCTCTGCGCGCCGCTCCGCGCGTCGGGGAAGGTGCTCGGCACGCTCACCGTCGCGCGGCATGTCGCGGCGCGGAAGCGCGCCGGCCCGTTCTCGCCCGAGGACAGACTCCTGGTCGAGGAGCTCGCCGACCGAGCCGCGCTCGCCATCGACGACGCCCGCCTCCTCGTCCGCGAACAGGTGGCGAGGTCGGAGGCCGAGCGCGCGCAAGACGAGCTCCGGGGGACGGCGGAGTTCCGCGAGCGCCTGATCGGGATCGTGAGCCACGATCTGCGGACGCCGCTCGGCGCGATCGTGATGGGCGCGACCTTCCTCGCGCGCGCCGAAGATCTCCCCGACCGGCTCGCCAAGCCCGTCGCGCGGCTCGGCTCGGCGGCCGATCGGATGCGCCGAATCATCGACCAGCTGCTCGACTTCACGCGCGGGCGGCTCGGTGGTGGGATCCCCATCGATCGGCATCCCACCCACGTCGGGGCGATCGTGAGGCGCGTGCTCGACGAGCTCGAGCTCTCGAACCCCTCGCGCCAGCTCGTCCTGAAAGCGAGCGGCTGGCTCGAAGGGGAATGGGACGAGATGCGGCTCGCGCAGGTGGTGAGCAACCTCGTCGGGAACGCCCTCGAGAACAGCCCCCCCGACACCCCCGTGACCGTCTCGCTCGCCGATCAGGGCGAATCCGCGGTGGTGCTCGAAGTGAAGAACGCAGGGCCGCCCATCCCACCCGAGCTTCTTCCTCACCTCTTCGATCCCTTCCACCGCGCGAGCACGGACCGTGGCACCTCGGGCGGGCTCGGCCTCGGGCTCTTCATCGCCTCGGAGATCGTGCGGGCACACGGCGGCACGATCCGCGTCGCATCGACGGCCGAGGAGGGGACGACGTTGCAGGTGGTCCTTCCGCGGGCGAGGGCTTCACCTGCTTCGTGAGCGCTCCGTCCGCGCGGAGGACGCCCTCCGTCAAAGTGGGGTGCTGGCGCGGCTCGCGACGCCCGGCGCCAGGGGCCCCGAAGGGGTCTCGTCGGTACCGTCGTTGCCGCCGTCGCCGAAGCCCACGTTGAGGATCGTCGTCCACGTGAGCACGCCGTCGTCGGCGTTGTTGACGAGCCCGATCTGCACGCCGCGCAGGCGCTTGGCGCGGTTGAACAAACCGATTTGCACGCCCTTCACCTCGTCGGCCACGTTGACGACGCCGAGCTGCAAGCCATGGTGGCTGTCCGTCGCCAAGTTGAAGACGCCGAGCTGCGCGCCATACGACTCCTGCGACTGCACGTAGCCACCGATCTGCGCGAGCCCCTCGAAGCGCTTCGAGACGGCCGCGAGCCCGCCGATCTGGAAGATCCCGATGAACCGCTCCGAGACGTAGCTCAGGGCGCCGAGCTGCGCGAAGCCGCGAAAGTCACCGCTGACGTTCACCACGCCGAGCTGCGCGGAGCCGAGGAAGCGCCCCGTAGAACCGTTGCCGTCGAAGACGTCGCAGCCGGCCGCGTTGAACAGGCCGACCTGCGCGAAGCCCGTGAAGCGCTCGTCGGCGCGATTGTAGCCTCCCACCTGGAGCAGCCCGCTGAACGCGCGCGCGCGATTGAACGCCGCGAGCTGCGCCAGCGCCAGGATGTCGCCGGCGCGGTTGTAGGCCAGCGTCAGCTGCCCCAGGCCGACGAAGTTGCGCGCGCGGTTCTCCGCGACGCTGATCTGCGCCGCGCCGTAGAACGAATCGGAGAGGTTCCGCCCGATCGCCAGCTGCAAGGCCGACGCGTGCGTGCCCGCGTCGTTGCGGACGAGCGCCAGGGAGAAGACGCCGTAGAAGCGCTCGGTGCGCGACTGGACGAGCGCCAGCGCGGCGAGGCCGCCGAACGTCCCGAGGTGCGGCCGCAAGCCTCCGTAGAGCACCGCCCAGTCGCGAGCAGGGTCCTTGGCGAACCAGAGCTCGCGCGTCGGGTGAGAGGAGGTCTCCGACGCGGAGCCCTCGGCGACGTCGGGAGCGGGGCTGGCCGCCATGGCGGGGGTGGTGCCGATCTCGTCGGCGCGGGCGACCGCTGGGAGGAGCATGAGGAGGAAGAAAGCGGCGGGGAGGAGGGGAGAGTGGCGCATGGGATCGCCACAACGCGCGAGGGGGGTGGACCTTACAGAGAAGGAGAAGAGATGGGGGGCTCCCCTTCCGCCGTGCTCCGGCTCGTCCTCGCTCGAGCTCGGCGCCGCGCGTGACGCGGGAGACTGAGCGCCTGCGCGCGAGCTTGCGGGCGAGCCGTGCGCGCGGCGGTTCCCCTCTCGGCGTCGGCCGTCGCGTCACGCGGGTTCACCCTCGCCGCCGCCGAGGGGAAAAGATGTCCGCGAAGCGCGGGTCGCGAGCCCGTGGTGGCTCTTGCCCGGAGGATATCCTCCGTGGCTCTTCTAGGGCGTCGCAGGAACGACGACCGTGACTTGGAGTGAACGCGCGCGTGGGGATCACTGCCAGCCGGCCAACAACGTGCACCAGTTCGTGGGGTAGCCGGCCGCCGACGTGCAACAGCCGGTTTGCCCTGCGATCCCCGACGGAGCGTGCAGGCATACGAGCAAGTCGTTGAAGTTGGTCCCTAGCGCCGTGTTGCAGCCTTCGGTGTAGCAGGCGTGCTCGGCGGTGTAGCTCGCGCCTTGAACACCCCAGCCCGATTCGGAGTTCGGAGAAGCGTTCACCAACGTTCCGAGAACCGTGCCGCTGAAGACGAAGGAGCCCGAGTGCAGCGCCGGATTGAGGTCGATGTTCTCGGCGAGGTAGATGACCTTTCCCTTCGCCGGACCGGCGCTCAGCTCGTAGGACAAGAACGTTCCGCCGGGCCAGCCGGTGTCGTCCCTGTTCTGGTACACGTCGATGTTTCCGGGGCCGAGGGCGTAGATCTTACCGGCGCCGGCGTAATCGACACCCTGGTCGATCCGCTCCGGGACCAGGCTCGCGACCGCGCGATACGGATCGCAGTATTGCTCGTTCTCCGGAGCGACCGGGAGGCACCCGTGAGTACCGGACGTGCCGCAGACGGAGACGGTGCCGTTGGTCGGGTCGTCCGCGAGCTTCGCCGTGGTGGCCGTCCCGCCCGCCGGGACGTTCGTCGTGATGGTCGTGCTTCCGTTGTCGAGCGACACGTCTCCGGGACTCGCGCTGCCGTTCGCGGCCACGACGTAGCTCTCACCGCACGTCGAGCAGACGGCGACGGCGATCAGAGTGTTCGGGATCGCGCCGGACCACTCGTTTCGGTCGCCCGTCTGGCAGGAGGGGGCCGCTGGAGCGTGCGCGTCATCCGCGTCGTGCCCCGAGTCCGACGCGCCGTCCGCAGGACCGGAATCGGGCTCGGCGTCGGGCAGGATGCCGCCGCCGTCACCCTCTGGGACTTGGGGCCCCGTCGCATCGCTCGACGAGCACGCCACGCCCATCGCTGCCAGGGCGAACATGATCGAGAGACGCGGATGGACCATGGAGGACTCGACGCGAGCAACAGGCATGCCGAGATCACGAGACGCAAGAAACCCTCCCTCCGTGAAGTCTACGCGTCGATAACGTCGCCGCGCGCTCGCGAGAGGTCGCGAGGGACGCGCCACGTCGCGAGGGGCGTGGCGCTGGTCGGCTCGTACAGACTCGGATGGTGTTGACCGCGCGCTGCAGAGCGAAGTAGCCGCAGGC
>DATIQP010000678.1:0-3699 GCA_035470765.1 Polyangiaceae bacterium
TCCCACGTGTTCCACGTCCAGCCGAGGTAAGAGACGCCGCGAGCGTCCGCCCAGCGCATGTAGTCGTCGATGAAGCCGTGACCGCAGTCGTCCTCGCCGAGCTCGCCGGTGATGAGCGGCACGGCGGCGGCGATCGCGTCGTAGCGTGCCGAGAAACACGCCTGCCCCTCGCACCTGGTGAAGTTGTAGAGGTGGAGCGACGCCGCGATCTGCTTCAACGGATCGTGCGGGGCATGAGCCAGCCAACCCGAGAGATCGCTCGTGTAGGACAGCCCCGGGACGAGGACGACGTTGCGCGCGCCGGTGCCGCGGATGGCGTCCACCATGGCCTGAGTGCCCGCCGTGCGGTATGCGCCCACGCCGTTCTGTCCGGAGACGACGCACCCATCGCGCAGACAGCCCCACGAGTCTTCTGTCACGAAGAACGGCTCGTTGAACAGATCGAAGAGCACGCCGAGATCGTCGGCGAACCGCGACGCGACCGAGCGCCAGAAGTCGATCGCGTGATCCGCGTCGGCCATGGGTTGTTGGCCGGTCGCGAGCGTGGTGCCCGGCGCGGTGAAATGCAGCTCCACGATGACGTACAAGCCGCTCGCCCGAAGCCCGCGCACGAAGCCGGCGATGGCGTCTCGATAGGTCCCGCCCGAAAAGCGCGGGTCCGCGCCGCCCGAATCGAGCCAGCAGCTCTCGTTGAGCGGGATGCGGATCGCGTTCGCGCGCCAGTCGACGATGGGACCCACGAGCTCGTCGCCCTGGGGGCCCTCGAAGATCCCGTAGCCCTGCGCGCACGCGTATTCGGTCCCCGAATGGTTCACGCCGAGCAGGCGCACGACCCGGCCGTGGTCCACGAGGTGGTTGCCCTGGACACGGATCTCCGTCTGCACCGGCGGTGGGACAGGCTCGGTGGAGCCCTCGGGAGCAGCGCTGCCGATCGTTCCGGGTTTCGTCGAGGCCGCGCCCGCGCCGCACGCCGCAAGGACGCCGAAGACCCAGGGCAAAAGGGCGCGAGCCGCGTTCATGCGACGAGCTTACCGCCCGTCTCCGTCTCCGTCTCCGATGCTGCTCACTTCAACTTGTCGATCTGCTCCTGGACGGCCTTCTCGTAGCCCGGCTTCTTCTGGCTCTCAGGGAGCGAGCGGTACAGCGCGAGCTGCTTCTCGAGCGCGGCGCGCGCGTCGGCCCTTCGGCCCATGGCGACCAGGATGTCGGCCTCGAGGCGGTACATCAGCCCCTTGCGCGCCCCATAGCCCTTGGCGAGCGCGCGCTCGACCGCGGCCAGCGCCTCGGGATAGCGCTTCAGCTTGAAGTAGACGTGGGCCAGCCTGTGCGGCGGATCGTAGTCGTCGGGGAGCGCCTTCTCCTGCGCGCTCAGGAACGAGGCGGCGTCCTCGCCTCGGCCCAAGAACTCGAGCGTCTCCATGCGCGCACCGTCGAAGGTCGTCGTCCACTCCGGCTCCGGCCGTGCCGCCACGGCCTTCTCGATGACGTCGAGGCGCGCGCGCGCGGCCTCGAGCGCGCCGGCGTGATCTCCGAGCGCCTCGCGGGCGTCCCAGACGACCTTCCACGCGTCGGCGCGATCGTCGGGCGACAGCGGCGCGCTCGCGTCGCGCGCGACCCTGGCGACCTCGCTCGCGACGAGCTGGCGCACCTTGACCGCAGCCGCGTCCTTGCTCGCCTCCACGCAGTCGAGCGCCTCGGAGGCGAAGTCGGCCATCACCGAGGTGTCGCCGAGCCGCGACGGCGACTCCGTGAGCGCGGCGACGGCGCTCTCCGCGCACGGGCCTCCGGTGTGGCGCTGCGCCTTCAGCAATCCCAGGAGCGCCTCCGGTGCGTGCTCCCAGCCCGCCGGCGCCTTCGCGAGCGCGCGCGAGAAGGCGTCGGCCGACTTCCGTGCGTCGCCCGCCAGAGCCGCGCGGTGGCCCGCGAGCAGGAGTGCGAGCGGATCGTCCGGCGCGAGCTCGTTCGTGTGCGCGAGCTGGATCGAGCGCGCCGCGTCCCTCATGAACGCGCGCATCTGAGGCACGCTCCCCGCCCCTTCCCACCGGCCATGGATGGCTCCGTCGGCCGGATCGACCACGAAGAACGTGGGCAGCACGTGCGTCGGAAAGGCGGCCGCGGCGGCGGCGTTCTGCTCTTTCTCCACGTCGAACGAGAGCCGCACGAAGCCCCCGGGCAGCGACGCATCGTCGAGCACGAAGGCGCGCATCGCCCTGCAGGTGTGGCACCAGACCGCCGAGGCATCGACGAGCAGCGGCAGCCGGTCCTTCTTGGCCGTCTCGAGCGCGCGCGCATAGTCGTCTTCGATCCACGGCCTCGGCCCAGCCGGCGCTCTCTCCGGCGACGGCCGAGCCGCGATCGTGGCGGTGGCCGTGGGTGCCGAGGTCGTGGCGGGTCGGGCGGGCGGCGCGGACGGCGCGCGGCAGGCGACGGACCACAGCAGCCAGAGACAGAGCCTCGTGCGCGGCATCGGACGAGGACTACCATATACTCTCGCCATGGCCGATGAACCGCTCCAGCGAGCCTTCCGCGACGCGTGCCTGGCTCAGGACGCGGAAGGGGAGCTCGGCGATCTCCGAGCCTTCCTCGAGGCTCGCGGGGTTGCGGCGCACGACGTCGACGCGATGACGCAGGCCCCGCAGCGGCTCTCGATCTACCGGCGCCTCGTCCGCAACTCCCTCGAAGGGGTCACCCATCGCCTGCTCGCCCGCACCCGCGCGCGCATGGGCGCGGAGTTCGACCGGAGCTTCGACCGCTTTCTCGACGAGCGCGGTCCGCAGACCCACTACCTGCGCGACGTCCCCGCGGAGTTTCTGGCGTGGGCGGAGCCGCGATGGCGCGAGGCGAACGTGGCGCGCTGGCTCGTCGAGCTCGCGCAGCACGAGCTCGTCTCGTTCCTGGTCACGTCCGCTCCGAAGCTCGCCGAGCCGCGCGCCGCGGACGTCGCCCTCGACAGGCCGCTCTTGCTCTCGCCGTTGGCGCGGATCGAGCGCTATGCGCACGCCGTTCACGAGCTCGGCGAGGACGAAGGCTCCCCTGCCCCGCCCGCGCGCGGCGTCGCGCTGCTCTACTACCGCGACGGAGAGTACGAGCTGCGGATCATGGAGCTCGAGCCGCTCGCCGCCGCGCTGCTCCAGCGGGCGCCAAGGGCTCCCCTGGAAGACGCGATCGCCGCTGCCTGCCAGGCGACGGCCCGACCGATGAGCGACGACGTGCTCGTCGCCGTCGCGCGCCTGCTCGCGGACCTCGGCGAGCGCGGCGTCCTGCTCGGCTCGCCCGACGCCTGATCGCCGCCGCGGCGGATCAGAGCCGGGCGGCGGCTGCGCGCACCGCGCGTACGCGATCCAGCTCCGCGAACAGCTCGGGCAGCACCGGGATATTCTGGTCGCGCTCGAGGACGACGGGGACCTCGCCGGTACGCGGCACGACGCGCGCGAACAGCGCGAGCACGGGATCGGGCACGTCGGCGCCGTGCGTGTCGATCAGGATGGTGCCGGTCGCGCCGGCCACGAGCTCGCCCTCGTCTATCCGCTCGTGGCCGGCGACGTGCATCTGCACGGTCCGCTCGAGCGGCGCCCGGCGCATCCACTCGTCCACGTCGAAGCCGAAGTTCCCGGCGTTGACGAAGGCGTTGTTGACGTCGAGCATGAGGCCACAGTCGGCGCGCTCGCACACGAGCGTCAAGAACTCGGGCTCGCTCAT
>DATIQP010000679.1:0-3428 GCA_035470765.1 Polyangiaceae bacterium
TACCCGCGGGAAACCAGCCGGTTCGGCTCGATGCCGTGGGTCACCAGGTACGCCCGGACCGAGTCGGCGCGGGACTGCGAGAGCCTCGCGTTGTAGTCCGCGCTGCCGACGTTGTCGGTGTGGCCCTGGACCTCGAGGGAGATCCTCGGGTTGTCCTTCAGTACCTGGACGATCTCGTCGAGGATCTTGAACGAGATATCGCCCTTGATCGTCGACTTGTTGAACTCGAACTGGATCTGCTGGGTGATGCGGATCTCCTTCGCCGTCACCACCACCAGCATGTTCTTCTTCGGACAGCCCGGTTTCTCGCCGCCCGCGGGGCCTGGCGTGTTGGGGCACATGTCGTCCACGTCGGCGACCGTGTCGCCGTCGTTGTCCGGGTCGGGGCACCCGTCGGCGTCCTCGAACCCGTCGAAGTCCTCCGGCTTGTCGGGGCACTTGTCCGCCGTATCGGGGATGCCGTCGGCGTCGTTATCCAGGTCCGGGCAGCCGTCGTCGTCGAGGTAGCCGTCCTTGTCCTCCGGCTCCATGACGCACTGGTCCTTGGAGTCGGCGATCCCGTCGCCGTCGGTGTCGGGGTCGTCGGGGCAGCCGTCGGTGTCCTCGAAGCCGTTGTAGGTCTCGGGCTGCTCGGGGCACTTGTCCACGTTGTCGAGGATGCCGTCGCCGTCTCGATCGCCGGGCTTGGGCTGCACGAAGCGGCGCGGGGCGCAGCGCTCGGGCGGGCTGTTGGCCAGCGCGGCGCGCGCGTTGGGCTCGGCCATGTCGACGTGATTCGCCGCGTTGACGAACTCGCCCTGGTCGAGGTCGGTCGTCGCGAAGCGCAGGTGAGAGCGGGCGAGGGCGAGCTCGCGCGGAGCGCACTTCGTCGCGCCGTTCTTGTCGGCGTTGTCGGCGATGTCCTGCAGGCCCTGGATGCGCCCGCGCAGCGCCGCCGGCCCCGAGCACCCTGCCCCCACCGCGAGGCCGAGGACGATGCAGAGCAGGACGAGAGCTTGCCTCGGTCGGTTCACTTTCGACCACCCGCCGCGCGGGCCGCCTTGGACAGCTCGATGGCCTTGTCCGCGTACTCCTCCGCCGTCTCGGCGTAGATGATCGCGTCCGAGTAGCTGGCGGAGCTCGCCTCGATCTGCGCCTGATCGAGGTGCGCCTTCGCGTAATAGTACTCGTACGGAGCGAGCTCCTCGGCGCCGACTTCCTTCGCCTCCTCGAGGCTGGTGCTCGCGCTGCTCGCGTTGATGGCGTAGAGCGTTCCGCCGCACGCCGTGGTCGGGACGACCAGAAGGAATACCGCCAAGAAGCGCTTCATACCGGCTCCGACGCTAACAACCGGCGACATACCCGGTCAAGCGGTGGAACATCAAGAAGGGCCGCCCCGGGCTGAAGCCCGGGGCAGGCGAAGACCGCATTGAGCATCTCGTCTCAAGTCCGCCTTCGGCGGACTCCCTCGGAAAGTCGGCAAAGCAATCCGAACTACACCACGTGGCGCGATGCGAGTCCGCCGCAGGCGGACTTGGGTCCTGATCACCCATCGGCTCTTTTGCCTGCCCCGGGCTTCAGCCCGGGGCGGCCCATGCCCTAGAACTTGCGATAGAGACCGATGACGACGCCGAGGAGCATCGTCGCCTTGAAGTCCATCGCGCGCACCAGGATGGGCGCCATCGTCTTGTTGGCCGGCTGGAAGCGCACGTAGTCGCGCTCCGGGTAGTAGTACTTCACGGTGGCCTCGTCGCCGATGAGCGCCACGACGATGTCGCCCCGGTTGGCCGTGAGCTGCTTGCGGACGAAAATGTAGTCGCCGCTGATGATGCCGGCGTCGATCATCGAGTAGCCCTGGACGCGCAGGCCGAACACCTCGCGGCCGCCGCGGAGCAGGCCGCGGTCGATGCGGACCGTATCGACGACGCTCTCCTCGGCGAGGATCGGCTGGCCGGCCGCCACCCGCCCGAGGATGGGGATTTCCACGAAGTCGTCGTCGTGCGTGACGTTGTTGGACGGCTCGCCGCTGGGCAGCGGGAGCTGCATCCCCGTGGGGCGAAGGGCACGCGACTTCATGTCCTCCCGCTTCAAGTACCCCTTGCGCTCGAGGGCGCGCAGGTGGTCGTTGACGCCGTTGGTCGAGCGGATGCCCATCCGGGCGCCGATCTCGCGGAGCGTGGGGGGGTAGCCACGGTCGTTGATGGACTGGCGGATGTAATCCAGGACCATTTGCTGGCGCTGCGTGAGGCCTTGCATGTGTGTGTGGCAAGGCTACTGAACGCGCGTCACGGCGTCAATATTTCACCTGAGAAAGCTGTGGACGAGCTGTGGATACCGGAGATGGCGGGGGAATTCGGAGGCGGAGCCGGAGGCCGAGGCGGAGGCTACGGGAACCGTTTGCCTTGCTTCCACTTGTCGATGAAGTGGTCCTCGTGCGCCTCGCCGTGGCAGGTGGCGCAGTCGTTCTCCTCGCCGTCCTTGCGTTCGAGCTTCGCCACGAAGTTGTCGTCCATCCACTTCTCCGTCGCCTTCCTGTCGTGGCGGTCCAGGATGCGGAACGACCCCTGATGACAGGAGTCGCAGAACAGCGGCGAGTCGTCTGCCATCGCCATCCCGCGGACGAAGTGGTCCCACATCTGCGAAGCGGCGCGCTTGCGTGGGGTCATCGCCTCCATCGCGTCGGTGTGGCAGTCGGCGCACTTGGCGCCGAGCGAGCGGGCGAAGAGCTTCATCACCTTGCGGAGCTTCTCCGGCTCGAGCTTCGAGAGCGGCGGGAGGTTCTTCGCGTCGAGGCCGATGGCCTGGAGATCGGCGAGCATGTCGCTCGGCTTGGGGGGCTTCATCGGGCCGGGGATCGCCGAGGCCGTCCCCGAGGCCGTCCCCGTCCCCGTCCCCGAGGCCGTCCCCGAGGCCGTCCCCGTCCCCGAGGCCGGGGCCGTCTCCGTCCCTGTCCCCGTTGCCGGGGCCTGGGGGCCTGGGCCGCCGCACGCGGCGAGGGCGGCCACCGAGATCGACACGGCCAACAGCACCGAGTGCGGGCGCATCACTCGAACTTGTTGCTCGTCGACAAGAACGCGAGCTTGTCGTTCATCTCGCGCAGGCGCCCGCTCAACATCCGGACGCAGCTCCAGAGCACCTCGTAGGCGAGGTCCTTGTGCAAAAAGAGAAGGTCGTCGAACGCGTCCTTGGTGATGACGAGCAAGCGGCAGCGCTCGTGGGCGCGGGCGTCGGCGGAGCGGGGCGAGTCGTCGAGGAGCGCCATCTCGCCGAAGACCTCGCCTTTGCCGAGGACGGCGAGCGCCTCCTCACCCATCCCGGCGACCTCGCGCGAGATGCGGACCTTGCCCTCGAGGATGATGAAGAGCTTGTCGCCCGGATCGCCGTACTGGAAGATCTTCGTGCCGAGGCCGTGGGTCTCTTCCTTCGTCACCTGGGCGATGAGCGACAGC
>DATIQP010000680.1:0-3459 GCA_035470765.1 Polyangiaceae bacterium
TCGTGGTGAGCGGAGTAGTCGCCGCTCGACGTCATCTTGCACGGCTCGCCCATGCTCTCCATGTACGCGCGCCACGGGACGCCCTTGGCGTCGAGCTGGTCGGCGAGGTTCTCGGTGCCGGGCACCTGCACGTTCGCCGGCGGATCGGAGTCGTTGTTCGCGCCCTGCGTCGCGCCGGACGTCATCTGGATGTAGTTCGGGAGGCTCGGGTGCGTCGACGAGACGTAGGCCTTGGCCTCACCGTATTGCGCCGCGAGCTTCATGAAGGTCGGATTGGCCGCCTGCATGACGTTGATGCCGTCGTCGTTCTCGAAGACGATCGTGAAGACCGTGCCGGGTACGTCCGGCTGGGTGATGGCCGCACTCCCTTGAGTACCGGTGTTCGGGGTGGACGAGCAGCCTGCCGCGCCCACGAGCGCGACGGCGATGGCGGTGAGTAGTATCGTGTGCTTTCGCTTCATGAGGCGTCCAGTGTCCTTCCCTTCCCGGGATGTTTGATGCTGAGTGATGGTGTCCGCAAGAAAAGCCCGTCCGTGGACGGGTGATTGAAACGACCTGCAACGGGCTGGTTGCGGCCGTTACGCGATTCCGTTCAAGGGCAGCTCGAGCGCCCACTTTGCAGAATTACACGCACGACATGCACTAGCACGCGGAGAAAACCGGGCACGTGGCTCGTCGGTGCGCGGCATGAGGCATGCTCGTACAGCCGAGCGAGGGAAGCCCATGCGAAAAGAGCTCTGCCGTGCTGGTTGCCGTATCGCTCGCATCGAAGGACTCGTTGCATCGGTCATCGGGGCGTTTGCGCTGAGCGGCTGCTACCCCACCCTGCACACGCCATTCGCCGAAGGCACGGAGGTGCTCGACCCCGGCAAGGTCGGGCTCACGGTCGTCGGCGGCGGCGGGTACGCTCAGACCAGTCAGCCCGGAACGCAGCCGACGCTCGGCACGGGCTTCGGCGGCCTCGAGGCGCGCGTGCGCGTCGGCGTCGGCGCAAAGCAAGAGCTCGGGGCGAGCTTCCTCGCTGCGGTCGGGAGCGCGCAGTCGGGAGGCGACCCTCCCTTCGACGTGGGCGGCGCCCTCACGTACAAGATCGCTCCCGTCGAGTGGTTCGCGCTCGTCGCCGACGCGGGCGTCCTCGACGTCAACGCCGCGTCGATCGTGACCTGGAGCGGCGACCTGGCCGCCATTTTCGCGCCCTACATAGCCAAGAACGGGTCGCAGCTCTACACCGGCGTGCGCGGCGGCTTCGCCATCCCCATGCTCACCAACCAGAACGCCCACGCCGTCAGCGAAGCCGTGACCGTGCCGGTCGGCTACGCGCTGCAGCTGAGCGAGCGGACGCGCCTAATGTTCGAAGCCGGCTTCGTCCTCGGCTTCACCCAGCTCACGCAAGAGTTCACGCCCGCGGTCACCGAAAACTACACGTCCTACGGCGGCTACGGCGTGGTCGGCTTCCGCTACGTGTTCAACTGACCGAGTGCCGCACGCTCGAGGCAAAGCCGAGAGTCCGGACTCGAACGTCGCCGACTTAGATTTAGGGCCGCTCGACGCCGGCGAGGTGGTAGCCGCGCGACGGGCCGAGGTCGTACAGGTCCACGACGAGCGGGCCGTGCGCCACGCCGTCGACGAGGGTGATGCGGACGTAGCGCTCCGGCGCGTCGTCGCGCGGACCGCGATCGTCGGCGAAGTGCGGCAGCGTCACGCAAACACCCGCGCCGGGCCGCTTGCTCAGCCGGAGCGGGATGGTCTTGTCCCACGTGACCTTGTACTGGAAGCTCGCCGCGGGCCGCACCCCGCGCAGCTCGGCAAGGTCGACGCCGCACACCGTGTCGGCGCCTTCCATGTGGACGTCGGCGATCGGCGAGAGCCTCGTGAGGTAGCGCGCGAGGATGCGTTCGAGGCGACCCTCCAGCGTCTGGGCCAGGTAGTCGGTGTGGCCCGGGTTGCTGAAGTCTGACATCTCCGCGAGCGTGCGCACCATCTCGGGCGAAAAGTGCGAGAGGATCCGCGCCATCCACGCGCCGTCGCGCTCGGTCATTCGGCTGAACGCGGCGTTCGGGTACTCGTTCTTCCACGCGGCGGGGTCGAAGTGCTTCACGTCGAAGTAACCGAAGACGGCCTGACCGGGCGTGATCGCGACCGTGTCCCACGGGCGGAGCGGGATGCCGAGCGTGAAGTAGTCCTTCACGATGTCGCCCCAATCGAGGACGTACGAGCGACCCAGGCGGCGCGAGATCGGGTCCCAGGCCCAGAGGCCGCCGAGCGCCTCGCTCGTGTCGAGCTGGTAGTGGATGACGTGGCCCGGCGAGGAGTCCGGCGGGTCGTGCGCGTCGGCGAACCAGGAGTCGAGCGTGTTTCCCTCGCGCGCGTCGTGACGGTCGATCCAGGCCGCGAGCAGGCGCATCGCACGGAGCTCGCGCCGGTCCTCGTGAGGGATGACGTCGTTCGGATCGTCCTCGCGGGTGCCTTCGTAGCGGTACTCGCCGATGCCGTACCCGGGGATCCACGCCGAGGCACTGAGGCGCACGAGGCCCTCGCGCTTGGTCGAGTTCGCGAGGATGCCGTCGAGCACCTTCTGATCGAACGGCACGAGGTCGCCGAAGCTGTCGACGTCGTTCTTGCGGTACACGAGCCCGGGCTTGAGCTTGAAGATCGAGGGGCGGACGTAGATGACCTGCTCGCAGGCGGTGTTGTAGCCCGTGGCCCAGTAGACGGCGGCGCCGATGACGCTGCTCGCCGCCTCGCGCTCCGGCGCGTTCGAGAGCGTCTCGGCCTTCAGGAGGTACTTGCCTTTGCCGGGGACGACGATGCGGAAACCCGGCGTCTCGCCCTCGGTCTTGCCCTTGTCGACGATCCAGCTCCCGTCCGCGGCGTGCGCTGGGTCGAGGAGCTGCGCCGTCGTGCACGCGCCGAGGCGCAGCTCCGCGGTGCTGATCGCGCGCTTGCCGATGCGGTTCGTGAACCAGGCGGAGTCCGGGACCTCGTCCACGCTGTTGACGTTCACGGCCTCGCCGCTCTGTGTGAGCCGGAGCGCCTCCGAGAGCGGCCGGAAGATGAGGTTGTCCTGGCCGTCCCAGAACATGGCGGAGTCGTACTGCGCGGGCGCACACGAGACGTGGTTCGGGTCCTTCTTCGTGGGCTCCTTGTGGCAACGGGCGTTGACGGAGGCGAGATCGGTGTCGCGCCACATCGGCTCGCGGAGCGGAAAACGCCGCTCGCCCGACGCGCAGCCCGCCACGCCGACCGCCGCGATCACGATGCCGAGTTTTTTCGCGGTCCGGTGCATGCGTCGATCCTCAGAAGCTGTGGGGGACTCCGAACGAGAGGCGGAACGAGTCGATGGTGGCGCCGTCGTCGAAGGTCTCGGAACCGAAGCCGGCGAGCAGCTCGATGGGCGGCTTGATCGTCGTGGCGAAACCCAGCGCCGCAGAGACGTGGAGCAGCCCGGGCTTGAAGTCC
>DATIQP010000681.1:0-3899 GCA_035470765.1 Polyangiaceae bacterium
CGAACAGCGCGCGCCGCTCGTCGCCTCGGACCAGGTGATCGCGGCAGGCGATCGTCCCGACGACGACCCGCAGGCCCGCCGCGCGAAGGACGCGGGCGAGCGACGCGGAGTCGCAGCTCGAGCGACCATCGGGGCCGCTCACCGCGTCCGCGACGACGACGTCGCCCGGCTCGAGAGCAGGATCGACCGCCCCCCCGAACCCGGCGACCACCACCGCGCGCGCGGGCTCGCGCGCGAGCCTCTTCGCGGCCGTGCGCGAGCGATCGGCGCCCATGCCGGTGCGCACCACGCGCACGTGCTCGCCCTTGCCGAGGGCCAAGGCCTCTACGGCGAGCGGCGCGCACACCAGGAGCTGGGCGGACGGATCCATCGGCGGTCTCAGCTCGCCGCGCGCGCCCGGAGCTGCACCAAAGAAGGATCGCGCAGCGGCAGGATGCCGACGGGTTTGCCGTCCATCGCCGCGGCATACCGGCCGAGCGCCATCATCGGGAAGACCTGCCGGTACAGGTGGTAGTTGATGTAGAAGTCGCCGGGGAAGCCGGTGCCGGTGAACTGCGGCTCGTCCCAGCGCCCGTCCGCCTTCTGCGTGTCGACGAGCCAGGCGATCCCCCGCTCGACGGCAACGCCTCGCTCGCCGGCCGCGATCAGCCCGAGGAGGGCCCACGCCGTCTGCGACGCCGTCGAGTCGCCGACGCCGGCCCACTTCGGATCGTCGTACGACCGCACGTCCTCGCCCCAGCCGCCGTCCCGGTTCTGGTGCGACTCGAGCCACGTCACCGCGCGGCGGACCGAAGGGGAGCTCGGCCCGAGGCCGCACTCCACGAGCGCCATCAGGCTCGCGCCCGTGCCGTAGACGTAGTTGACGCCCCAGCGCCCGAACCACGAGCCGTCGGCCTCCTGGCTCTCGAGCAGCCAGTCGAGCCCGCGGCGTGCGACCGGGTGATCGCCGAGGCTCTCCTTCGCGAGCGCCTCGATCACGTGCGCGGTCACGTCCGCGCTCGGCTCGTCGATGACCTCGCCGAAGTCGCAGAACGGGATGTCGCGGCAGAGCGCCTGCACGTTGTCCGCGTCGAACGCACCCCACGCGCCGTTCTTGCTGCGCATGCCGATCATCCAGCGGACGGCGCGCGCGACGGCGGACTCCACACGCTGCGGATTCGGGTGGAGCACGCGGCGAAGCGCGAGCACGACCTCCGCGGTGTCGTCGACGTCCGGGTAGTTCACGTTCGCGAACTCGAACGCCCAGCCGCTCGCCGCGAGCTCCGGCCGGCGCACGGCCCAGTCGCCCTTCTGGCGGATCTCCTGCGAGAGAAGCCAGTCGACGCCGCGAACGAGCGCGTCGTGGCTCGGCTGCACGCCCGCGTCGGCGAGCGCCTGGATCACGTACGCCGTGTCCCACACCGGCGACTGGCAGGCCTCGAGGCGGCGCTGGTCTCCCTCGTGAATCGTGAAGCGCTCGAGCCCTTCGAGCCCCGCGCGCATCGCCGGGTGATCCATCGGGTAGCCGCGAAGCGAGAGCGCCATGAGCGAGTACACCCACGGTGGCTGGATGCCGCCCCACGAGCCGTCCGCTTCCTGGCGGCGCAGGATCCAGCGCTCGGCCTCGCGGAGCGCGCGCTCCCGCAGGCCCGACAAGGGGCGCCGGTGATAGACGCGGAGGACGCGATCCAGGCCCTCGAAGGCGCGCCCCCGCCACGAGAGCGGGCGCGGCGCGGCCGCGCGGGCGGGCGCGAGCTCCTCGAGCGACAGGCCCGGAATCGGGCGCACGGGCCGGTAGGTCATGACGACGGTGAGCGCGACCACGGTCTGCCGGGCCCAGCACGCGAAGTCGTACACGTTGAGCGGCACCGAGGGCGGAAGCAACATCAGCTCCGGCGGAAGCACCGGCAGCTCGCTCCAATTCCACAGCCCGAAGATCGCGAGCCAGATGCGCGTGAAAACGCGCGTGGCCTGCACGCCGCCGTGCTCGCGGACGTACTCGGCCGCGCGCCGCATGTGCGGAGCGTCGGTCGCGTCGCCCGCGAGGCGGAGCGCGACGTACGCCTCGACGGTGGTCGAGAGATCCGCGGGCGCGCCGTACGCGTTGGCCCACGTGCCGTCCTCGCGCTGCTGGGAGCGGATCCACACCGCGGTCTTGCGCGTCTGCTCCTCGGTGCGCACGCCGAGGAACTGCCGCAAGAGGAGGTCCTCCGCGTCCATGGTCACGTTCGTCGCCAGCTCACCCTTCCAGTACCCCTCCGGGCTCTGGCGAGCGAGGAGCCACTCGCGCGCTCGCCAGAGCGCGCGCTCCGTCCGCTCGCGGACTTCGTTCTCTCGGGTGCGTTCCAAAGCCGGCTGTTGCATGGGAGCTCCGGGCGTCATGAATTGGGGTCGAGCGTGGCGAGCGAAGAGGGCGGCGAGATCTCGGTCGCTGCCGGCGGCCGAGATCGCGTCGCGAACGATGAGGAAGACGTCGCCGCGGCCGATCTTGGGGGTCGCGTCGGGCACGAGCGCGGTCGTTCCCTCCCGCACGGCGCGGAGCGACGCGAGCGCGAGGGTGAGCGGCACGGCGCAGAAGAGGCGAACCGCCTGCGCGCGCTCGGGCCAGGCGAGGGTGTACGCCTGCGCGTCGCGCAGCTTCTCCTCCGCGAGCTCGCACACCGCGCCGACGACGCGCATCGCCTCCGCGCGCCGCTTCGGATCGAGCAGCTCCTCGAGCACGATGCCCTCGCGCTCGGCGAGGCTCGCGGGCAAAAAGCAGGCGCCGCGCTCCATGTCGGCGGCCACGTCCTTGACGATGTTCACGAGCTGCAGGCCGAGGCCGAACGAGACGGCGAGGCGGCGCAGCTCCTCACGCGACTGCGCATCGACCCCGGGGACCTCGAGCACGAACAGCTCCGTGAGCAGCTCGCCGACCGTGCCGGCGACGAAGTAGCAGTACCGCTCGAGATCGGCGACGTCCGCGATCCGTAGGCGCCCATCGCGTGCCGCTCGCGTCGCGTACTCGCGCATGCCTCTCGACATCTCGAGCACGCGAGGGCGGATCGCCTCGCGCTGCGACCGATCGAGCGCACGGTAGGCTCGCAGCACCGCGCCCGACCTCGCGCAGAGCTCGCTCTCGGCGGCGGTCTCGCCGAGGCCGGCCTCGGAAGCGGCGCGCTCGAGCGAGTTCTCGTCCGTCGTGTCGCCGGCGACGACCGCGTCGAACGCATCGAACAGCGCGAGGCGCCGCTCGAGCGGTAGGCGAGCGTCGTCCTCGATGCTGTCGACGATGCGACAGAGCAAATACGCGTGGCCGACCGCGTCGCGGAGCGTGGGCGGCAGCATCGCGATCGAGAGCGCGAAGGTGCGTGACACCTGCGGCAGCAGGCGGTGGCACAGCGCCGCGTCGCTCTGCGCGCGCTGTCGATCATCACGAGCCCACGGCAAACGCCACAGCACGACGTGCGCGCTCCTTCCCGCCCAATGGCGCGCGAGAACCTAGCTACCGAGACGACAATTGCAAGGTCAAACACTCCGTGCGCGACTACGATCGCCTCCATGGCGGAGCGCATGCGCAACCTTCGCGACCGTACGGTGTTAATCACTGGCGCGTCGTCCGGCATCGGTCGCGCGATCGCGGAGCGCGCCGCTGCGCAAGGCGCGCGCATTGCGCTCGTCGCGCGCAGACAAGAGCAACTCGACGCCGTCGCGGAGCGCGTGCGCGCGCTCGGCGGCGAAGCGCATGTAGCAATTTGCGACGTGGCGGATCGCCGCGCAGCGCTTGCATGCGTCGAGCACGCCGAAAAAATCCTCGGCGGTGTCGACGTCGCGGTGATCAACGCCGGTGTCGGTAGACACCGTACGCTCGTGGAGCACGATCTCGAGGACGCCGAGCGCTTGCTGCGCGTGAACGTGCTCGGTGCGCTCTACTTCGCGCA
>DATIQP010000682.1:0-7882 GCA_035470765.1 Polyangiaceae bacterium
GCGAGGGCGTCGACGGGCGCTCGGATCTCTACGCGCTCGGCGCGTGCATGTACGTCGCGCTCGCGGGCCGCAAGCCGTTCGAGGGGCCGTCCACCACGGAGCTGCTCCGGGCGATGCTCTCGTCGCCGCCCGTCCCACTGACGGCGATCCGGCAGGATCTGGACGATGCGCTCTGGCAGATCGTCGCGCGCGCCCTCGCCAAGAACAAGGAGGACCGCTTCGCCAGCGCCGCCGAGATGGCGCGCGCTCTCGCCCGGTTCGCGAGGCCGACGACGCTGGAGGTCGTGCCATCGACCCGGCCGGGTGCGGCGGCCGACTCGGGGCCAGTGTCCACGCAGCCGACCGCGGCGCGGACGCCGCTCGCCCTCGCCTCGCAGCCGACGCCGGTGCCGGCCACCCTGCCGGACGACTCGGGCCAGTCGCCGCCGCATACCGCGCCGCTGCCCACGCGGCCCGTCGCGGAGCCCGTGCCCGCCACGCAGCCCATGACGGCGATCGAGGCGCCCCCCTTCGAGCAGACCCGGCGCCTGACGCCGCCGGCGGGCGTCGCCGCAGCGGCAACACGCGCCCAACCGTTGATGCATCAAGCGTCTCCGGCGCCCGTCGCCCTCGCGCCCGCTCCGCCGCGTGGCGGCCCGCGGCCGTGGGTCCTGCTCGCGTCGGCGGCTCTCCTCGCGGCCGGCGGCGTGGCCCTGGCGCTGGTCGCGTTGCGGCGCGCTCCCGCGGCGTCCTCCTCCGCCCCCGCGCGACAGGTCGCCGCGAGCCCCAGCGCTGCGTCGCCCGCGTCGAGCGCGCCGCTGAGCGTCGAGGCGACGTCCGATCCGCCTCCGCTCGCGACGACCGGCTCGACGCAGGCCCTCGCGGTCCAGCCGAAGCCCAGGTCGATCCCCACCGTCGCCCATTCGCCCGCCGCGCCGCTGCCGTCCTCGATGCCGCAATCGTTCGTCGCGCCCGTCCCGCGCGCGACCGTGGCCCCGTCGGCCGTCCGCGAGCCGCTCGTGTGCCAGGCGGCCCGCGAGATGCACGCCCACGGCGAGGCGCAGACCGCCGCGCGCCTCGCCGCGCAGTGCGTCGCGCAAGGTGGCGCGGCACCGTTCTGACGAGGGACGATCAGTAGCCCGTTGCCGCGAAGAGCACGACCATCCACATCCGGATGAGGTCCTCGCGCGTGATCGCCGCTTCACTCCGAGCTCGCGCTTCGCTCGAGCGTGCGGCAGTGATCTCGTGCTGCTCGATCCACTCGAGCGCCGTCGCCTCGACGAAGCCGATCCACCCGCGCGCCGCGAGCCGCAGCCTCGGCGAGGCCGCGGCGCCGACCTCGGGCGCCGCGAGGAGGCGCTCCACGAACGCGCCGCGCGTCTGCTCGATCACCGCGGCGACCTGCTTGTCCGACCCGACGCCGCCGCGCATCAGCGCCGTGTACGCGCGCGCGTGCCGCTCCACGAACGTCAGGTACGCGAAGAGCCCCTTCTGCAGTCGCTCGCTAGGCGGCGCGTCGTCGTCGGTCTCGGTCTCGGCGACGAGCTGGCGCGCGGCCTCGCGCAGCGCGGCCACGTAGAAGTGACGCTTGGTCGGAAAGTAATGGTAGACGAGGCCTTTGGAGATCCCGGCGCGGGTGGCGAGCTCCTCCATCGACACCTCGTCGTACGAGCGCGACGCGAACACCTGCAGTCCGAGCGCGAGCAGCTGCGCGCGCCGCTCGCTCGTCACCAGACGCGTGCGGCGCTTCTCCACGGGTGCGCCATTGCGCGACATCCCCGCAGGATACCTTCTATTGACTTTGGTTCAATAAGGATCCACCGTTTGGGCATGCAGCTCGAGCGTGTCCCTCGCGTGCGCAGCCCGAACGTCGGGCTGGGCGGCATCCCCCGGCACTGGTTCGGAGGCAACGTCGTCGCGACGCACGTCGCCAACGGCGTCAACCTGCTCTTCCCCGCAGGGGAGCGCTTCTTCATCCGCAGCGTGCGCCACTACCTCGATCGCATCGAGGATCCGGAGCTGCGTGCCCGCATCAAGGGCTTCTTCGGGCAGGAGGGCCGCCACTCCAAGGAGCACGACGACTTCAACGAGATCCTCGAGGGGCAAGGCTACGAGGTGCAGCGCTTCCTCGCCCTGTACGAGCGCATCGCCTACGGCTTCATCGAGCGCGTCGCGCCGCCGCGTCTGCGCCTTTCGACCACGGCGGCGTGCGAGCACTTCACCGCCATTCTCGCCGAGAACGCGCTGCGCATGCGCTTCCTCGACATCGCGGACCCCGCGATGCGCTCGCTTCTGCTCTGGCACGCTGCGGAGGAGATCGAGCACCGCAGCGTGGCGTACGACGTGCTCCAGCTCGTGGACCCGAGCTACGCGATGCGCGTCGCAGGCCTGGCCATGGCGGCCGCGTGCCTGGGCGGCTTCTGGGCCGCGGGGACGCTGCACCTGCTCGCGCAGGAGCGAAAGCTCGGGAGCAAGGCGTCGCTGCACGCCGACTGGAAATCGATGCGCGAGTACCGGTCGTCGCTGGGCGAGCGCCGCTTCGTCTTCCTCGAGGGCATCAAGCAGTACCTGCAGCCCGGTTTCCATCCGTCGCAGAACGACGTCGACCGGCTCGCGTCGGAGTACCTGACGAGCGTCGGCCTGGCCTAAGACTCGAGCGCGAGCCCTTGCGGCGCGCGGGCGAAGACCTCACGATCACCTGGTGCAGCATTCGGTGGTCCTCTTCGACGGCGTCTGCAACCTCTGCAGCGGCGCCGTGCGCTTCATCGCGGAGCGCGACCCCGAAGGGATCTTCCGCTTCGCGTCGCTCCAGTCGGACGTCGGGAGGCAGCTGCTGCGCGACCACGGCGTCGAGCCGGCCGAGGGCGAGCCCGACACGATCGTCCTCATCGACCACGGCCGGGCGTTCGAGCGCTCCACGGCCGCGCTGCACATCGCCCGCAGGCTCGGCGGCCCGTACCGACTGCTCTTCGTGATCGGCTCGCTCGTGCCTCGTTTCTTGCGGGATCTCGTCTACGACTTCGTCGCGCGCCACCGCTATCGCTGGTTCGGAAAGAAAGACGCCTGCATGGTGCCCACGCCCGAGCTGCGCGCTCGCTTCTTGTGAGCGCGGCCCTCGTGGCATTACTTCAAAGACCACTTGAACTGATGGTTTCGCTCCGCCGTTGCAGGCGACAAGCGGCAGCGAGACGAAGCCGGCGGGGCCGGGCGCGAGTCCGTCGTGGCCTGCAATGGCCGCTGGGCCTTTCCCGCTCGCGATCTCTGAGAATTTCCAGCGGCGGCCCGGCCGCGGAGGTTTCGCTGCCGCATGTCGTTCAATCGGCGTGGCTCAAGACTCGATCGCTTGAAGTGACTTTTGCGTTAGGTTGCCGCTGCCATGGCTGACGAATCGCTGGTCGCCTTCCGCAACGTCCCACGCACCGGGGTCATCTACGTGACCTCCGAGGCCACGCGCCTCGGCTTCTCGGCGCAGAACCCCGACTGGTGCAACCTCGGCCAGGGTCAGCCGGAGACGGGCCCGCTGCCCGGCTCGCCGCCGCGGGTCCACCAGATCGCCATCGATCCGGACGACCAGGAGTACGCGCCGGTCGCAGGCATCGGCGAGCTGCGCGAGGCCATCGCGTCCCTCTACAACACGCTCTACCGCAAGGGCATGCCGTCGCAGTACTCCGCCGAGAACGTGTGCGTCTCGGGCGGCGGGCGCATGGCGCTGACGCGCGCCGCGGCGAGCCTCTCGCAGATCAACCTCGGGCACTTCTTGCCCGACTACACCGCGTACGAGGAATTGCTCGACATCTTCCGGGCGTTCACGGCGATACCGATCATGCTCGACGGCGATCGCGGCTACGCCTTCTCGCACGAGGACCTGCGGCGCGAGGTCATGGGCCGCGGGCTCTCGGCCATCCTGCTCAGCAACCCCTGCAACCCGACGGGCAAGCTCGTCGAGGGCGAGGAGCTCTCGAAGTGGGTGGGCGTGGCGCGCGAGCTCGACTGCTCGCTGCTCTTCGACGAGTTCTACTCGCACTACATCTACCGGGCGAAGCCGGGCGCGCTGCCGGTCGAGAGCGCGGCGCGCTACGTCGAGGACGTCGACCGCGATCCGGTCGTGATCTTCGACGGCTTCACGAAGAACTGGCGATACCCGGGCTGGCGCGTGACGTGGGCGCTCGGGCCGAAGAAGGTCATCGACGCGCTGTCGAGCGCCGGCAGCTTCCTCGACGGCGGCGGCAGCAAGCCGCTTCAGCGCGCCGCGATCCCGCTTCTCGCCGAGGATCACGTCGCCGCCGAGACGCGCGCCATCCACGAGGTCTTCCGCGAGAAGCGCGACCGGCTGCTCTCGCGCCTCCAGCGCATGGGCGTCCGCGTCGATCGCGTGCCCGACGGGACGTTCTACGTCTGGGGGCACGTCGGCAACCTGCCGGGGCCGCTCTCGGACGGCATGGGCTTCTTCCGCGAAGCGCTCTCGCGCAAGGTGATCACCGTGCCGGGCGAGTTCTTCGACGTGAACCCGGGCAAGCGGCGCAGCAACCGCACCTCGCGCTTCCGCGACTACGTGCGCTTCTCGTTCGGCCCGCCCATGGAGGTGCTCGATCGCGCCGCCGACCGGCTCGAGGCGCTCGTCCGCGAGCACATGCGCTGACATGCGCCGCGCCGGCGTCTTGCTCTTCGCTGCCGCTGCCGCGTGCCACCGTGGCTCGAGTGCCGGTCACGAAGCGGGGGTCGCCGCGGGCGCCGCACCGCCGCCGCCGCCGGCCGAGTGCGCGGAGACGAGCCGCGAGGTCGCGCCCGGGCTCCGCGTCGAGCGCGTCCGCGCCCCCGTGGCCTCGCCCGTCGCGATCGGAGACCGATGCATCACGATCGTGCGCGCCGAGCCCGCGCGGTGGGAGCTTCGCCTGATGCAAGGGCGCGACAACGGCGGCGAGCGAACGGCCGACGAGTGGAGCGCACGCTTCGGCCTCGCCGCGGTGATCAACGCGTCGATGTACCAGAGCAACGGGCGCAGCGTCGGGCTCATGGTCGACGGCGAGCACGCCGGCAACCCGAGCGACAACTCCAAGTACGGGGGCTTCTTCGCCTTCGGTCCGACGCGCGACGGCCTGCCTCCAGCCGCGGGCTTCGGGCGCGACTGCGCCGGCTTCGATCTCGCCGCCATCAAGCGCGACTATCGCGCCGTCGTGCAGAACTATCGCCTCCTCGACTGTGCGGGCCAGCCGGTGACATGGCAGGACGCGAAGGCGTTCTCCGCCGCCGTGGTGGGCCTGGACCGCCAGGGTCGCGTTGCGTTCGTTCACAGCCGGACGCCCTACACGATGACCCAGCTGGCGCGCATGCTCGCGGCGCCGCCCTTCGAGCTGACGTTCGCGATGCACACCGAGGGCGGGCCGGAGGCCTCGCTGTTCGTGCACGCGGGGGACTTCACCGCGCGCGAGATCGGGAGCTACGAGACGGGGTTCTTCACCCGGGATGACCACGCGAGCTTCACGCCGCTACCGAACGTGCTGGGGTTGGTGCAGAGAGATTGATGCCCCTCCTCCGGCGGCTTCGGCGGCGTGCTCGCGTTGCTCCGTGATGACCGCGTCACGCTGGCAGCGCTGCGCGCGTCCGCCTCCAGGCGCCGGTCCTCCCCACGGTGGCTGCTCCGCGGTGCGCGATACACCCTCGCAGCCACCGGGGAGGATTGGGTCCGCGTGGGCCGCGACGGAGACCCGAAAGCGCGTCGCCACGGGAACGTTCACCAGCGCTGGTGACGGCGTCCATCAGCGCTGATGGACGTGAAAGTCAGCGTCGTGAGAACCGTCGGGGGAGAGCGTCGCTCCGATTACGATGGCCGATAGTCGTGCTCACGACGGGGCGATCGTCGCGAGCACGATGGTCGAAATCCGCAGTGGGAGGTACGTCTTACGTGATGCGACCCCTTCGGTATTCCATCAACGTCACCTTGGACGGGCGCTGCGATCATCGCGAGATGATCGCGGACGAGGACTTGCATCGTCACGCGGCCGAGAACCTCGAGCAGGCCGATGCCCTCCTCTTTGGCCGGGTGACCTACGAAATGATGGAGGCAGCGTGGCGGCCGCTGGTGGCGCGGACGGGGGCGAGGCCTGATTGGATGGCTGAATGGATGGTTCCCTTCGCCCGGACGATCGACGCGGCAGAGAAGTACGTCGTGTCGAGCAGGCGGGCCATGGGCCGACGCTGTTCGCCGGAGTATCGAAGCGTCTCGTCTTGAAGCTCGTGAGCCGGCTGGAGTTCGGCTCGGGGGCGGTGGCGATGCGGTACGAGCCGAGAAGGTAGCCGTCTTTCGAGGGTCAACCGGACTGCGAAAAGGGGAACCAGCGTCCGCGGTGGCTGTCCGAGCCTGAGGATGAGGAGCGTTTTGGTCGCTTTGATCGTGATGCTCGCATGCGGCTCCGCGGCCGCGGACGGCGGCGACTCGGTCGACGTCATCCGAGGGACCGATGCTGCCGCGCAACCATCAGCCGTGCCTCGGCTGAAGGCTCAAGCCGTGACCGTGGGACCGGCGGTCGGCGTCGCGGTCATCCGGCGCATCGTTCGGCAGAAGCGCGCCGCGTTTCGACTCTGCTACCAGGGCGGTCTTCAAAGAGCTCGGAAGCTCCGCGGCCGCATCAGCGTCGAATTCTCCGTCGACCCGTCGGGCGCGGTGACCCGCGCGACCGAGACCTCGAGCACGACGATGCCCGACGCGGCCGTCGTCCAGTGCGTCGTCCGCAGCTTCGACGCCCTCGTCTTCCCGCGCCTGTCTGCCGCCGCGCTGCGCGTCGACTACCCGCTCGAATTCGTGCCCTGACCGCGCCTCCACGCGGGAGACGCGGTTGTCCAAATCCTCCCCGGTGGCTGCGAGGATGTGTCGTGCGTCGAGGAGCAGCCACCGTGGGGAGGACCGGCGCCTGCAGGCGGACGCGCGCAGCGCTGCCTGCGTCCCGTGGTGATCACCGGGCAGCGCGAGCACGCCGCCGAAGCCGCCGGAGGAGGGGCCCACCTGCTCTCTGTCTCTGACAAAAAGATCTAGCGGTTACGATTGGTTGCGCGCGCGTGAAAGAAACTGGGCCCCTCGAACGAACAGACGCCGTACCGATGATGCTTGGCGCCCTGCTCATGATGCCGCCCGTCGCGAAGCCTTCGGTCGATGCTTTCTCGCGTGAAGCGGCGGAGCTTAGTCCGCTGCTCCGCGCGGTGGCGGCGAGTGTGCTCGGCGTCGCGCCCTCGCACCCGGACGTGGACGACGCAGTCGGCGAGACGATGCGCCGCGCGATCGAGGGGCGCGAGCGGCTGCGCAAGGGCGAGCCGCTGCGCGGATGGATGGTGGGCATCGCGCGGCACGTCGCGCTCGACGCCGCCCGCACCCGCACGCGCGCGCTCAAGCGGCAGGCGCCTCCGCCCGCCTCCGAGTCGTCGCCCGACGTGGCGGACCGCGTGCCGGACTCGAAGCCGTCGCCCTTCGATCGCGCTGCGCGCGCCGAGGACGCCGCCGAGCTGACGCGCGCGCTCGACGCGTTGCCCGAGAAGCAGCGCGAGGCGCTTCTGTGCTTCTTCGTGGAGGGGATGAGCTACGTCGAGATCGCCGGGCGGCTGAACGTACCGATGGGGACGGTGGCGACCTGGATCCTTCGCGGGCGCCGTGCGCTCGCCGTGACGCTCGAGCACCGGAGGAACGCATGAATTCACGACTCGATCGCCAGGAGAGCTGGGACGGGGGACACGCGAGCGAGCTCGCGCTCTCGTGCCTCGCCGACGGCCAGCTCGACGTGGTCGACACCGACGTGCGCGCCCACGTCGACCGCTGCGCCGACTGCACGCTCCGGATGGGCGAGCTCGCGCTCGAGTCGCACGCCCTGGGCGCGGCGCTGGCGGGGATGCGGGCGCAGGCCGCTCCGGTCCGCCA
>DATIQP010000683.1:0-2245 GCA_035470765.1 Polyangiaceae bacterium
CATGCCGGGCATCGCGCAGAGCATCAAGCTCATCACCGAGCCCGCGTGCACGCGCATCAGCGAGTACGCGTTTCGCTACGCCGAGCAGCACGGCCGCAAGCGCGTGACGGTGGTGCACAAGGCGAACATCATGAAGCTGTCGGACGGGCTGCTCCTCGACTGCTTCCGCGCCGTCGCCGCCAAGCACCCGAGCATCGAGCCGGTCGAGATCATCGTCGATGCGTGCGCGCTGCAGATGGTGCGCAACGCCAACAAGCTCGACGTCGTCGTCACGGAGAACCTCTACGGCGACATCCTGAGCGATCTGGGCGCCGGGCTCGTCGGCGGCCTCGGCATCGTGCCGGGCGCCAACATCGGCGACGACGTGGCCGTCTTCGAGGCCGTGCACGGCAGCGCCCCGGACATCGCCGGCCGCGGCATCGCCAACCCGACGGCCGTCATCCAGAGCGGAGTCATGATGCTGCGGCACCTCGGGCAGCCCGAGCCGGCCTCTCGCATCGAGCGCGCGCTGCTCGCGGTCTACGCCGACGGCCAATCCAAGACCGGCGACCTCGGCGGCAAGGCGACGACGAAGGAGTTCACCGACGCGCTCTGCGCCGCGCTCTGATCCCGCTCCTACCTCAGTCCTTGAACAGCAGGTAAAAGACCCCGAGCATCACGAGCATCATCACGACGGCCACCGCCATCTGCAGCGGCCGCGAGCGCAGATCCGCCTCGTCCTCGGGCGACGGGGCCGGGGTCCCCGCCGCGGCGGACGCGGTCTGCGGCTGCGCGGGCGCGTCCTCGTCCGCAGGCAGCGGCGGACCGCCGACGTCCGCGTTGGGGCCGAGCTTCACCACCTCGAACGTCTGGGTCACCGACTCCTCGTCGCGGTACGGCCGGAGGTCGTCGCCCGTGAGCTGCGCGAGCACCACCGTCGCGTTGTCGTCGCCGCCGCGCTCGTTGGCGAGCGCCACGAGCTTCGCGCAGGCGTTCGAGAGGGAAGTCGCGTCGCAGACGACCTCGCGCATCTCCTCCGGCGCGACCTTGTTCGACAGACCGTCCGAGCAGAGGATCAGCCTGTCGCCTCGCCTGAGCTCGAGCTTGCCCACCGCGGTGTTGAGGACCTTCTGCTGGCCGATCGCCTGCAGGATGATGTTCTTGTGCGGGTAGTTCTTCGCCTCTTCTTCGCTGATGGCTCCGCTGTCGAGCAGGAGCTGGACGAAGCTCTGGTCCTTGGTCATCTGCCGGACGCGGCGGCCGCGAATCAGGTACGCGCGCGAGTCGCCGATCTCGGCGATGTAGGCCGTGTCGCGCTGGATGTAGACGGCCGTCAGCGTCGCGCCCATGCCGCGCTTGCCCGGATCCTTCGCCGCCGCGAAGACCTCCTCGTTCGCCTTGATGACCGCGGCCTCGATGGCCTTCGTGATCGCCGAGTTACTCTCCTCGGACTCGGGCGCATCCTCGGCCATCGCCTTGCGGAGCGTCTCGACGACGAGCGCGCTCGCGACCTCGCCGGCCTGCTCGCCGCCCATCCCGTCGCTGACGGCCATGAGAACCCCCCGCTCGACGACGTCGAAGTCGCCGGGCGAGGACTCGACGTTCACGGGGTCACCACGGTTGAGATCGGCGACGACGAACGCGTCCTCGTTGTTCGTGCGGACCTTGCCCACGTCGGTCTTGGCGGCGACGGCAAGCTTGATGCCCATGGGAAGAGCCTATCAAACACGGCGGCTCCCACAATCGGGGCTTTTCTGGGGGGCGCCCGGACCGCTATCCGGGCCGCTCAGAAGCGCTCCGTGGGCTCTGCCGTGCGGATGACTTCCACCTTCGGCAGCACCTCCTTCACGAACCGATCGCGCACCTGCTTGGCCCGCTCGACGTCGCCGTCGCGCGCGGGAACGGCGACGCCCACGACGAGGCACGCGCCAGGCCATGCCGGATACACGGCGTAGCCGATCGCCTGCTCGCCCTGCTCGACGAGCGTCGCGGCCTTGGCGAAGAGCGACTCGATATCGGCGATGCTCGACGCCTCGACCGCCTGCGAGTGCCACGGCACGGCGGTGGGGGAATCACGCTGCAGCTCGATGTCGTAGGCATCGATGAGGGGCAGAGCCCACTTCTCGAAGCTCTGCGAGCACGCGCCCGGCGCGGTGTTGTCGGCGGTGTGGGTGATGTAACCGCCCACGATGGCGTGGTGGCCTCGACCGTAGCGAAAGCCCATGAGCGTGGGCACCCCCCAGAAGGTGACGCGCATCCAGTGCTC